>JBOGIE010000112.1:0-8757 GCA_050742435.1 Acidimicrobiales bacterium
CGCCCGCCAGGGTAGAGAGTGGAGCGGATGAGCACCGACACGGTCGAGACCACCGCCCCGTGACCACCCGGGCGCTGCTGGCGTCGCCCCTCGGTGTGCTCATCGGCGTGGTGGTCGGCGCCCTGGGCGGGGGCGGGTCGATCCTGGTCGTGCCCGTCCTCGTCTTCATCGTCGGCCAGTCCGTCGTCGACGCCACGTCGACCTCCCTGGTGGTGGTCGGCGTGGCCTCGGTGGTCGGCGCTTACGGGCACTGGCGCAGCGGCCGGGTGCGGCTGGCCATCGGGCTGGTGTTCGGCGTCGTCGGCATCCCGGGCTCCGTGGCCGGCTCCCTGCTCAACCGCGGCGTCGACGACGACGTGCTGCTGCTGGCCTTCGCCGGCCTCATCCTGGTGGCCGCCTGGCGCATCGCCGTGGGCTGCCCGAGCTGCACTCGCGGAGGAGAAGCGGCGGCGCTGGCCGTCCCCGAGGGCGAGTCGTCGCTCCGCACCGTGGTCCGCACCCTCTCCCCGGCCCGGTTGGCCAAGCTGGCAGTGGCCGGCACGGTGGTCGGCTTCCTGAGCGGCCTGTTCGGCGTGGGCGGGGGCTTCCTGATCGTTCCCGCCCTGGCCCTCGTCCTGGGCTTTCCCATGCGCCAGGCCGTGGGCACGTCACTGCTGATCATCGTGATCAACACGGGCGCGGCCTTCGTCGCCCGGCTGGGCACCGGGACGATCGACTGGGGCACGACCCTGCTCTTCACCGCCGCGGCCACCGCGGGCGTGGGGCTGGGGAAGCGGGTCGCCGACCGGGTCGATGCCGAGACGATGCAGCGGGGCTTCGCCGCCCTGCTCGTCCTCGTCGCCCTCTACACCGGCGCCCGGGCCCTGTTCGCCCTCTACTGACCGACGAGCCCGGCCACCCTCGCCCGCAGCCGGCCGACCAGTGGCGCGGAGGGGTCGGTCGCTCCCCTCCGCGCCACGACCGGTTCCCCGAAGTCGGTCACGGCTGGGCCCCGGCCGGCTTCTGGACGACGACGCCGGCGGTGCGCACGCCCGACCACCGGTCGACCTCGGCGTCCAGGTCCAGGTGGTCGACGGGTGCCGAGTTCTCGTATGGCCCCCACTCCTCGCGAGGGAGCATCCACATGATCTCGAACTCGTTGCCGTCCGGGTCGGCGCCGTAGACGCTCTTGGTGGCGCCGTGGCTGGACTCACCGGTGTAGGCGCCGCCGTCGAGGAGGGCGCGGCGGGCGTCGACCAGCTCGTCGATCGTGTCCAGCTGCCAGGCCAGGTGGTACAGGCCGATGGTGCCCCGCCGCTTCGGGCCGCCCGCCGTCCCCACCTCGAACAGCCCGAGGTCGTGGTGGTTGCCCGACCGGGGCAGGCGCAGGAAGGCGGCGTTGGCCCGCGGCTCGCGGGCGACGACCTCCATCCCGAAGACCTCGGTGTAGAAGCGCACCGAGCGGGCCAAGTCGCCCACGAACAGCACGGCGTGGTTCAGGCGTACGGGGGAGAAGCTCATGGAACGGGTCCTTTCAGGCCGACCGGATGGCGGAGATCTCGAACTCGAGGGTCACCTTCTCGCTCACCAGCATGCCGCCGGCGTCCAGGGCCGCGTTCCAGCTGATGCCCCAGTCCTTGCGGTTGACGACCGTGGCGCCCTCGATGCCGATTCGCTGGTTGCCGTAGGGGTCGACGGCGGCGCCGGTGAACTCCAGCTCCACGGTGACCGGCCGGGTGACGCCCCTCATGGTCAGGTCACCGGCGACCCGGAAGGTCTCGGCCTCGACCTGCTCCACCGAGGTCGAGGCGAAGGTGATCTCCGGGTACTGGTCCATGTCGAAGAAGTCGTTGCCGCGCAGGTGGGCGTCGCGGTCGGCGTTGCGGGTGTCGATGCTGGCCGCCTGGATGGTCACCCGCAGGCTGGAGTTGGTGGGGTTCTCGGCGTCGAAGTGGCCGGAGCCGGAGAACTCGTTGAACGAGCCGCGGACCTTGGTGACCATGGCGTGGCGGGCGACGAAGCCCACCCGGCTGTGGCTCGGGTCGATGGCGTACGTGCCGGTCAGGCTGGTGGGGAGGGTGGTGACGGACATGGGATTCACTCCTTGAAAGTAGTTGACACATCATCCAACTTGGATGACGGATCAACTATTCCCGGGGTAGGATGGATCCATGCAGGACGTGCGCTGGCTCGACGACCGCGAGGAGCGGGTGTGGCGCGCCCTGCAGTTCATGCAGATGCGCCTGACCGCCCAGCTGGCCCGGCAGCTGGCCGCCGACTCCAGCCTCTCCTACCAGGACTACCTGGTCCTCGTCGCCCTCACCGACCGCCCGGACGGGCGGATGCGGATGTTCGAGCTGGCCCGCGACCTGGGCTGGGAGAAGAGCCGGGTGTCCCACCACATCGCCCGCATGGAACAGCGGGGGCTGGTCGACAAGGAGAAGTGCGGCGCCGACCGGCGGGGGGCGTTCGTCGTCGTGACCGACCACGGCCGCAAGGAGCTGGAGGCGGCGGCACCCGGCCATGTCGACGCCGTGCGCCGCCTGTTCATCGACCGCCTCAGCCCGCCCCAGCTGGAGGCGGTGGGCGCGGCGGCCGAGACCGTCCTGGCCGCCCTTGATGACGTCGACGTCGACGACGAGTCCGAGCCGGCTTCGTAGACTGGGAGGCGCAGCCGCCGCCGCGGTCGCCCCGACGAGGCGTGCCCGTACCGGGAGGTGCGAAGACGGGCACGAGGAGGTGAACCGTGGCATGGCTCATCCTGGTCGTGGCCGGGCTGTTCGAGGTGGCGTGGGCGGTGCTGCTGCCCGCCACCCGGACCTTCACCCGGCCCCTGCTGACCGTCGCCACCCTGGTGTGCCTGGCCGTGAGCATGGCCGGGCTGGCCGTCGCCGTCCGCACCCTCCCGGTGGGCACCGCCTACGCGGTGTGGGTCGGCATCGGGGCGGCCGGCGCCGTGCTCTTCGGCATCCTGGTGCACCACGACCCGGTGCAGCCGGCCCGCGTGGCCTTCCTGGTCCTGCTGATCGTCTCTCTGGTGGGGCTGAAAGCTACGAGCGGCTGAGGCCACCGGCGATCAGGGCTACGCCGAAGGCGAAGAAGGCCAGGGCGGCCCCGATCTTGATGGCCCGCTCGGGAAGGCGGGTGCCCAGCCGGCTGCCCACGACGATGGCCAGGGCGTCGGCGACCACCATGCCCAGGGTGGAGCCGATCCAGGTGCCCCAGGCCCCCTCGGTCGTGGCCAGGGTGATGGTGGCCAGCATGGTCTTGTCGCCCAGCTCGGCGAGGAAGAAGGCCACGCTGGCCGCCACGACCGCCGATCGGTTCGACCGCCCGGCCCGGGCCTCCTCCTCGGCCGTGAGCGTGTCGCCCCGGAGGGTCCAGACGCCGAACCCGAGGAAGGCCAGACCGGCGACGACCGAGATGGCGTCGGTCGGGAGGGCGCCGCCCACGACCACGCCGACCACCACCGAGATGGCGTGGACCACGGCGGTGGCCACGGTGATGCCGATGAGCACGGGCACGGCCCGGTAGCGGGCGGCGAAGGCCAGGGCCATGAGCTGGCTCTTGTCGCCCAGCTCGGCGACGAAGATCACGCCGAAGCTCAGCAGCAACCCGTCCATCGAGGTGCCTTCCTTCCCTTCCCGGCGGGCGCCGACCAGCGGGCATTCTCCATCGTCAGTCTGGTTACTCCGCTCAGATCACAGGGTCCGCGATCCGGACCACGGGGGCTGGCAAGGTGGTCCTGGCATGACGAACCGTGTCGGTCCCGGACCGGCCTGATGGTGCGAGGAGGGCCGGGGGTGACATCACCGGTGACCACCGTCCCTGCTTCGGTCGCTGCGGTCGACGCCCCCACCAAGACCGTCGTCCTGGACACGTCGGTCCTGGTCGCCGATCCGGGAGCCCTTCACGAGTTCGACGGGTGCGCGCTGAAGGTGCCGCTGACGGTCATCGAGGAGCTCGACGGCCTGAAGAACCGCACCGACACCGTGGGCCAGACGGCCAGGGAGGCGCTCCGGCGGATCGAGTCGCTCCGGGTCGACGCCGGGGGCTCGCTGGCCGAGCCGCTGGTCCTGCCTCACGGAGGGACGATGGCCATCGTGCTCAACGGGGTCAACCACGGCCTGCTGGCCGAGCACTACCTGGACACCGCCAAGCCCGACAACCGGATCATCGGCGCCGCCCTGGGCCTCCAGCACCAGGGGACGCCGGTCGAGGTGGTCTCCAACGACGCCGCCCTGCGCATCAAGGCCGCCCACGTGGGCCTGGCGGCCAAGGAGTACGTGCCCGTCCCCGCCTACGGGCGCGACGGGGACGCGCCGGGCTGGCAGACGGTCGACGGTCTGGAGGGGACGGTCATCGACCGGCTGTTCGAGGACCGGAAGCTGGACGTGTCAGCCCTCGGCGTTCCTGTCGACCTGTACGAGAACGAATTCGCCGTGCTGCGGGCCGGGAAGCAGTCGGCCCTGGCCCGCCGCAAGGGCGACCAGCTGTGCCTGCTGCGCCCGAACCAGGAGGCCTTCGACCTCAAGCCCCGCAACACCGAGCAGCGCCTGGCCCTCGACCTGCTGCTCGATCCGGCGGTCAGCGTGGTGGCCCTGGACGGCCCGGCCGGGACGGGCAAGACCCTCCTGGCCATCGCCGCCGGCCTGGAGCAGGTCTGGAACCACCCGGCTACCCGCCGGTACGAGCGCCTGGCCATCTACCGGCCGCTGGTCGCCGTGGGCCGCCAGGAGTTGGGCTACCTGCCCGGCACGCTGGAGGAGAAGGTCGACCCCTGGATGGGCGCCATCCACGACGCGGTGGTGGCCATGAGCGACGGCCGGCGCAAGGGCGCGGCCGACGAGACCATCACCCAGATCACCGCCGAGGGCCGCCTCACCATGGAGTCGGTGACCCACCTGCGGGGCCGGTCGCTGCACGGGGCGTGGGTCCTGGTGGACGAGGCCCAGAACCTCGAGCCCAGCCTGGCCAAGACGGTCCTGACCCGGGCGGCCGAGGGCACCAAGGTGGTGTTCACCGGCGACACCAGCCAGATCGACGCTCCGTTCCTCTCCGCCCACAACAACGCCATGTCGGTGCTCACCGCCGCTCTGGGCCGGGGCCGGGGCGGGTCATTGTTCGGCCACATCCGCCTGTCCCACGGCGAGCGCAGCCCGCTCGCCACCCTGGCCGCCAACCTGTTGTAACGGTCAGCGCGCCCGGTGGTACCGGCAGACCTGCACGCCCGTCCCCGCGGTGACGGCGGACACCAGCTCGAACCGGCGGGCGGCGCCGTCGGTCGGGAAGATGCTCTTGCCGCCGCCCAGGGCGATGGGTTCGATCATCAGGTTGAGCTCGTCGACCAGGTCCGCTTCCAGCAGCGTCCGGGCCAGCCGGGCGCTGCCCATGACGTTCACGTCGCCACCCGGGCGTTCACGGAGCGCGTGCACGGTCGGGCCGAGGTCGGCGCCGCGGATCAGCGACGTGGGCGCCCAGGTGAGGTCGGCCTCGGAGAGGGTGTCGGAGACGACGTGCTTCTCGACCGAGTTCATCCAATCGGCGAACGGGTCGCCGGCCCGCTTGGGCCAAGCCCCGGCCATGACCTGCCATGTACGCCGGCCGAAGAGGAGGGCGTCGGTCCGCTTGGCCACCTCGTCGATGCTCGACCCCATGACGTCGGGGTCGAAGTACCGCATGGACCACCCGCCGTGCTGGAACCCCCCGTCGGTGTCCTCCTTGCGGCCGCCGGGGGCCTGCACCACTCCGTCGAGGCTGATGAACTCGCTGATGACGATTCGCATGCCGTTCCAACGATGGCACAGCCCCAAACTCATCGCTCGTCCCTGGTGGTGAAGCGACGGGCCACCAGGCGGGCGACGGCGGTGAGCACGAAGACCAGGAGGATCAGGGTCAGGGCCGCCCCCCACGCCCGGTCGATGGCGCCCTCGAACGGCTGGCGGGCGTTGACGAAGATCTGGGCGGCCAGGGCGGTGTTGGTGCCCTCGAAGAGGGAGGGGTTGGACGACGTGACCGTGCCGATCGTGAACAGCAGTGGCGCGGTCTCGCCCGCGGCCCGGGCGACGGCCAGCAGGGCCCCGCTGACCAGCCCGGGAAGGGCGGCGGGCAGGACGACGCCGAGGATGGTCCGCGCCGTTCCCGCCCCCAGGGCGGCGCTGGCCTCCCGCAGCTCGCCCGGTACCAGCTGGAGCGCGGTCTCGGCCGACCGGATGACGATGGGCAGCATCAGGCAGCCCAGGGCCAGCGCCCCGGCGAACCCGGTCTGGCCGTAACGCAGCACCCAGACCGTGTAGACGAACAGGCCCATGACGATGGACGGCACCCCGGCCATGACGTCGGCCAGGAAGCGGATGGTCCCGGCCAGGCGTCGCCCGCCTCCGTACTCGTTCAGGTAGACGGCGGCCAGCACGCCCACGGGGACGGCCATGGCCGTGGCCGCGCCGGTCGTGAGCAGCGTCCCCAGGACGGCCGGACCCATGCCCGGGCCATCCGACCGGGAGCTGATGGGGATGTCGGCGGTGAGGAAGTCCCAGTCGAGGACGCCCGCGCCCCGGCGCACCAGGTAGCCGACCACGAAGGCCAGCGGCACGGCCGCCACCAGAACGGCCAGCCAGATCGACGCCATGGCGACCCGGTCCCGCACCCGCCGGCTCCGGCTGACGGTGTCGAGGAGCACGCTCACCGGCGGGCCCGGCTGCGCCCGACGATGGCCCGGGCCACCACGTTGACCAGGATGGTCAGGGCGAACAGCTCCACGCCCAGGCCGATCAGGGCGGCGCGGTGCAGGCCGCCGGCCTCGCCGAACTCGTTGGCGATCACCGCGGCCATGGAATCGCCCGGACCGAAGAGGGCGGCGCTGATCCGGGGGCTGGACCCGATGACCAGGGCGGCGGCGATCGTCTCGCCCATAGCGCGGCCCAGGCCCAGCATGACCGCCCCGGCGATCCCGGCCCGGCTGTGGGGGAACACCGCCATCCGGATCATCTCCCAGCGGGTGGCGCCCAGGGCGTAGGCCGCCTCCTTCGCCGTGGCCGGCACGGTGTCGAACACCTCACGGGTGATCGACGTGATGATCGGCGTGACCATGAGGGCCAGGATGATCCCGGCGGTGAACAGGCCCCGGCCGGTCGAAGGGCCGGCGAAGAGGCTCGACAGGACGGGCACCGGCGCAGTGATCTCGGTCACTCGGTCGTAGACGCCGGTGATCCAGGGGGCGAGGACCACCACGCCCCACAGCCCGTAGACCACCGAGGGGACGGCGGCGAGGAGGTCGACCAGGGCGCCCACCGGACGGCGGAGCCGCCGCGGCGCGGTCTCCGAGAGGAACAGTGCGATCCCGACGCTGACGGGCACGGCGAGCACCAGGGCGACGAGGGCGGTGACCACCGTCCCGAACACGAACGGGAGCGACCCGAAGACGCCGGCGTTGGGCGCCCACCGGCTGGAGGTGAAGAACCGCAGGCCGCCGGCCACGAACGCCGGCCACGCCTCCCTCGTGGTGGACACCGCGATCAGCCCGAGGACCACGAGCACGAGCAGCCCGCAGCCGAGGGTGACGGCACGGAATCCCCGGTCGCTCCAGCCCGTCGCGCGCCCGCCGGCCAGCGGGCCGGGCGCCGGCCGTTCGGGAGGGGCCAGGATCGTCATCGGGCTAGGCCGGCACCTCGATCGCCTCCACCTGGGCCAGGGCCTTCTGCTGGACGTTGGCCGGGAGGGGGGCGTAGTCGACGTCCTCGGCCAGCGCCTGGGCGTCGGTCAGCAGGTAGCGGAGGAACGACTTGACCGCCTCCCCCGTGGTCCGCTCGGCCTGGTGCTTGTAGACCAGGATCCACGTCGGCGCGGTGATCGGGTAGGCGTCGGCCCCGTCGGCGTTCAGCGGGTTGTAGGTGAGGTCGGCGTTGAGCTGAGCGCCGCCCAGGGCCGCGGTCGCCCCGTCGACGCCGGCCACCACCGCGTTGCCGGCCTTGTTCCGGACCTTGGCGAACTGCAGTCCGGACGCCTTGGCGTCGGACAGGTCGACGTAGCCGATGGCGCCGTTGGTGCCCTTGACGATCTGGGCCACGCCCTGGTTCCCGTTGCCGGCCTGGGTTTCGCCCGGCCACTCCACGGTGGAGCCGGAGCGCAGCGTCCACGTGCCCGGAGCAGCGGCGGCCAGGTACTTGGTGAAGTTCTCCGTGGTGCCCGACCCGTCGGAGCGGCGGGCGACGGTGATGTCGGTGGCCGGGAGCCGGGCGCCCGGGTTCAGGGCGGCGATCGCCGGGTCGTTCCACGTCCTGACCTGGCGCTGGAAGATGCGGGCGATGGTGTCGGCGTCGAGGGTCAGGTCCCGCACCTCGGGCACGTTGTACGACACGGTGATGGGCGCCGCGGTGGTCGGCACGTACAGGAACTCGCCCTTGTACTTGGGGACGTCGGCGGCGGCCACGATGCCGTCGGAGCCGGCGAAGTCGACCACGCCGTCCTGGAGGTTCTGGCGGCCCTGGCCCGAGCCGCCGCCGGCGTAGTTCACGGTGACGCCGGGCTGCACCTGCCGGTAGCCGGCGATCGCCACCTCGTAGAAGGCCTTCGGGAACGTGGCGCCGGATCCGTTCAGGGTGGCGGTCAGGCGAGGCTGGCCGGCGCCGCCGCCGGGGGTGTCGCCGCCGCCGCCCCCACAGGCCACGCCGACCAGCGCCACCGCCAGCAGGGCGGCGACCAGGCTCGTGGAGCGGGGCGAGCGTCGGCCTACGGGTGCTGTCTTGTTCGTCTCTGGTTTCACAACATCGAAGGTAGGGA
>JBOGIE010000113.1:0-8735 GCA_050742435.1 Acidimicrobiales bacterium
CCACCGCCTCGTCGAGCAGGGCGAGCTGGGCCGGGGAGAAGTCCAGGGAGACGGTGAGGGCCGCGGTGTGATCGGCCAGCATGTGAGCGGCCAGCGCCCGGGCGTGGCCGTCCGGGGCCCGGGACAGTGCACGGCGGGCGCGGGAGATCTCGGGGTCCTTGATCTTGCGCAGCCCCTCGACCAGCCGCTCGGAGGGGGGCGCCGTGCTGCGCCCGGCCCCCTTGACCAGCCCGGTCGAGAGGATCTGCTCGGCCACGTCGTCGGCCAGCGCCCGGATGTGGGAGGGGGCCTTCAGGCCGGCGGCCACGTCGACCGGCCAGGTGATCCACGGCTGGTCCTCCAGCACCACGCCCAGCAGCTCATCGGCGCCGGAGGAGTACCAGGGCCGGTCGAGGTAGACGCGGAGCCCGCCCCCGCTGCGGGTGCGGAGGGTGCTGGCCGGTCCGGGCTTGCGGCCGGGCAGGGCCAGGCCGGGCACCCGGCGCTCGTCCCACGTCCATGTCGGGACGACGTAGAGCACGTCGGGCGGCTCCGGGCGCCGCGAGGAGGGCACGTCGAGCAGCACATCGGGGCCGTCGTGGGTGACCAGGGCGCGGTCGTCGGTGATGGCGGGCGGGAAGTACTCCCGGAACCGGGTGGTGGCCGTGGCCCGGTACCGGACCCACCGGTGCTTGGTGTCGCGGAACTCGTGGCGCAGCCGGTGCACCGGCGGGCTGGCCCCGGTGGCCGGGACGTCGTGCCGGCCGACCCGGCAGGCGTTCTCGGCCGCGGTGAGCAGGAAGTCGCCCACGTGGGCCTGGCCGTCGATCTCGCCCGGCGAGTCCTGGGCCAGGTCGTCGACCGGCTCGGTCCAGGCCGCCTCCACGTCGAGGCGACCGGTGCTCTTGGCGTGGTTGGCGACCGTCCCGGCCAGCACCGCGAAGGTCTCGCCCACGTTGCGCCGGACCCCGCTCTGGGGCACCCCGGCCGCCGGCACGTGGATGACCGGAGGGGCCAGCGGCTTCTCCACCGCGTGCACCAGGGTGAGGAGCTGCCACGGGGTGAGCATCCAGTGCCGGCCCTGCTCGGCGTCGGACTGCTGGGCGGCGCGCGCCACCGGCCGCTCCAGCATCCACACGGCCATGAGCTCGAGGTCGCCGGCGTCGACGAACGACGAGAGCTGCACGGTGACCAGCTCGGCCTGGGGCAGGAAGACGGTGAGCAACCGGTCGGCCGAGGTGTACACGGGCGGGCCCGAGCCGTCCTCGATCCGGAGGCGGAACGGGCGGCGGTCGTACCACTCCGGCCCGCCCTCCCACTTCTCCAGGCGGGTGCCGGCCTCGCCGGGCAGGGTGGTGAACGATGCGCCCAGCGACAGCGGGTCGGGCAGGTACGGGAGGGCCAGGTCGTCGGTGTCGTGGCACACGTACTCGCCCGGCTGGAGCGGGTCACCCTTCTCCCGGTCGGGGTCGGCGAGGTCGGTGGGGGTGGCGGCCGGGTTGGTGTTGACCACGAACACGTCGGGCCCGGGTTGGAGGTAGGAGCCGGACTCCCGGGCGGCGATGTCGAACTGTGCGTCAAGGGCGGCCTGCGCGGCGGTGGCGCCGACGGCGGGGTCGAAGCGGCCGTGCCACTCGGCCAGCTGCTGGGACGACAGGGGCGGGCTGACGTGGCGCTCGTTGGCGGCCAGGTAGGCGGTCAGGGGGTCGGTGTGCCCGGCCAGGCCGGTGATCCGCGGCAGGGCGACGTAGGCGGGGGGCAGGACGTCGAGCGTGGAGCGGATGACCATCCGCAACAGCGACTCGCCCTCGGTGAACGGCCGGCGGGGAACGACCACCGGCGAGGGGACCGGGTCGAAGCGGCGGAACGTCTGCGGGTCGGTGGCGTGCTGTGGGTCGATCCCGCTCTCGGCCACCGAGTTGCCGGCCAGGTCGACGGTCCGGGCGCGGAAGCGGTACGTGCGCCCGAACCGCATGCGGGGAAGGGTGCCCGGCTCGGGCGTGAACGACGTGTACAGGGGGATGTCGGTGGGGTTCTTGGGCTCGATGGCCTCGGCCCCGTCGTTGGTGATGGCCAGGCCGGGGCGTTTGGCGGCCAGGCTCCACCCCTCCCAGCCGAACATGGCCTCGTGGAGGTAGAGCTCCTCCTCGTGGCCGGGCACCGAGGTGCTCGACGCCCCCTTGGCGAAGCCCTCGTCGGGCCCGATGGCGAGGTCGGTGGGCGGTGACCCCGGCGGCTCCACGCGGTAGGACCCGACCCGCCGGTGCAGCGACAACCAGCGCTGGGGCCGGTTGGCGTCCTCCACGTCGACCCGGTAGCCGCGGGTCACGTCTTCGGCGAAGAGGTCGGTGGGGTCGCCGGACGCGTGGGTCGTCTCGTGCTGGGCCGCGGTGTCGACCTGGGACACGACCGCGCCGGCCCGGGCGTCGCGGGCGACGGTGAAGCCGCCGGTGCGCAGGGCGGGCAGGGAGGCGGCGTCCTCCACCATCGAGCGGGCCGTCGTCGTCAGGTGGGCGTTGAGCCGCAGGGCGTTGCCGGCGAAGTCGACGGTCTTCAGGGCGCTGCCGTCGACGTCGAGCTGGTTCACCAGGAAGCGCCGGGTGTTCTCCAGCCGCAGCGTCCCGTCGACCAGGTCGCCCTCCTTCTCCCGGGGGGCGGGGAGGAACCGGCGCTTGTCCAGCGTGTAGTGGGTCCAGGGGCGGGCCTGCTCGGCGGCCATCCACGGCTCGAACTGCCCAGGGGCGCGCACGTCCACCCGCAGCCGGCCTTCGGCGGGCATGCCGGCCTCCCTCCGGCACAGGAGGTCGACGGCCAGCCCGAGGCGGCGCAGCAGCTCGGGGTAGTCGCCGCAGGTGGCCACGGCGCCGTGGAAGTCGATCTCCGGCGGCTTGGGCTCGTCCGGCGCCGCGGTCTTGCCCGCCGGGTCCCGGGAGCCGGGCCGGTCGTAGAACCGGTAGGCCTCGGCGAAGGCCAGGAACCGGCGCTGGCTGCCCGGGATCAGGCTCCGGTCGAGGTAGCGCCCGGACTTCTTGGGGCCCTCCTCCCTCTTGATGACCTCGTCGAGCATGCCGTAGTAGCGATGCCGGCCGTGGAGGCCCAGCAGCCCCAGCTCCTTGGCCAGCCCGGCGACCGGGCCGGTGGTCAGGGGCGGGAAGGCGGTGGGGAAGCCCTCGGCCACCTCGGCATAGAGGCCCAGGACGGCGCCGGCCATGGCCCCCACCGGGAAGGACAGGAAGCGGTTGCCGGAGAGGTCGTTGAAGCTGCCGTCGCGGACCCGGCAGGCGTCGAACAGCAGGTGCCAGGTCGCCGACTCGGCCGGTGGCGAGGCCGGGTCGGGCTCGGCGTCGAAGGACCCGAAGCCGTCCACGGTCAAGGAGAACCGGGTCCCGGCCAGGGCCGCGGGCCAGTCCTGGAAGGCGTCGAACCCGGAGCCCTGCAGGGCGAGGGAGCCGGCCCCGTCGGTGAGAAGCCGGGGCGACACGAACACGGTGAGGCGGAGGAGCCGGCCGTTGCGGTCGAGGCCGTTGGGCAGGGCGGTGAACAGGGCGGATTCGGTGGCCATCGCGGTCTCCTGTCCCCTAGTCGTCGGCGAAGGCGAGGCAGTAGGCGTCCCACGGCCGTGGTGTCCCCGGCGGCGCGGCCGGTGGGACGCCCATCACCTGCTCGAACGTGGGGTCGCCGTTGGAGCCGGCGAACTTCTTCTCGCAGGAGATCTGGACCGAGAACGAGAGGAACAGGATCTCCACCTCGATGGTGAGGGTGGCCCGGCCCACCGCCTTCCCGGTCGACGTCTCGTAGGTGAACTCGAGGTACAGCTCGATCGAGGCGGAGATGAGGCCGAGGACGTCGACCTCGCCCCGGAGCCGGAAGTACCCGGTGAGCTGGGCGCTGGTCCCCTCGGCGTCGGTCTCCAGGCGGAAGTACACCCCGGCCATGATCGAGACGCCCCCGCTGGCGACGCCCAGGTTGACCGAGATGGCGGCGCCGAACTCGAACGACGCCTCCAGCACGCGGACCCGGTCGGGCGTGATGGTGATCCCGAAGAACCCGCCGCCGGCGAAGAGGGCGACCTGGAGCCGGAAGGGGTTCTCGCGGGTTGAGAAGTTGAACGACGTCTCGATCGACTCGTCGACGAACGGGACGCGGAGGGCGGCGCCCAGGGCGATGTTGGTGAGAGCGAAGACGCCGACGGCCAGGTCGGGGATGGCGAGGTCGAAGCCGGCGTTGATGCCCTCGGCGGTGACGTCGAGGTACGGCGGGTCGCTGAACCCGTCGAAGGGGATGATGTCCTTCAGGGTGTTGACGAAAGAGAGCGGGCCGTCGAACTCGATGCCGTTGCCCTCGCGGAACTTGACGTTGACGTCGGGCTTCTTGCCCGCGGCGAGCAGGAACTCGATGGTCTCGAAGTGCAGGACGATGAAGGTGACCGGGGCGATGAGCCGCAGGTCGAACGGCGAGATCGAGCAGGAGACCAGGGCGCTGGGCTGCTTGCCGGCCGTGGTCGGGGCCTGGACCTCGACGGCGAGGGTGATCCGCCCCTGGCCGACGGGGTCGAAGATGGCCCCGTTCCCGCTGGTGGGCCACGGGTCGAGCTCGGTCGACCAGTCCAGCCGGGCGGTGACGACTTCGGGCAGCTTGAGGCCCCGGGCGAAGGCGACGAGGGCCTGGGCAGCGGAGGTCACGGCCGCGGCGTTCTCCAGCTGGTCCTTGACCCGCTGGGCGATGCCGGCCAGCTGCTGGCGCTGGGCCTGAGGAAGGGCGGCCGCGCCCTCGACGGCGGCGATGAAGGGGTCGAGGCCGGCGGCGATGCCGCCGAGGCCGGCGGCCAGGTCGGGTGGGTTGTCGGGGTCCGACAGCAGCGTGCCCAGGTCGGCGAGCAGGGCGTCGACATCGTTCTTGAGCTGGGTGGCGGCCCCACCCAGCGCCGCGGCCTCGGCCTGGGCCGCGTTGCGAATCCGCTCGAGGTTCTGCTTCAAGGTGGTGGCCACGTCGAGCGTCTGGGCCACGAACGTGGGCACCCGGTCGGGGGAGAAGCCCAACGCGCCGAAGAGGTCCTTGAGCGGGATGAGCCCGAACAGCTTGGCGCTGATCCCGTCGAAGAAGCCGCCCACCGAGAACGTGCCAGGGTCGTCGATGGCCTTGTCCAGGTCGCCGCCGACCGGGCCGGTGAGGCGGGACAGGCCCTTCACGTTGAGGCTGGGGGTGACGAAACCGCCCGAGCGGTCGCCCTGGCCGGCGAAGCCGAACGCCGGGGTGTCCAGCGCTTTCAGGAAGACCTGGGCGGCGTTGGCGGTGAACGCCCGCTCGGCGTACTCCTGCGGGTAGGTCAGGCGGGTGGGGGTGGCCGCCCCGGCCAGGGCGCTCATGGCCGGGACGACCGCCCTGGCCTCGTCCAGCACCGGTTCGAACCGCGGCTCGTCCTGGGGCCTGCTCTCCAGGAACGGGGCGGTGGCCACTTTGAAGCTCAGGGAGGACGTGGCCAGGGCGGTGTCGTCGGCCTTCTGGCTCTCGGCATAGGCGACGCGCTGGCCGCGGATGTCGAACTCGCGGTCGACGGTCGTGTTGGTGTTGTACGCCTCCAGGGCGGCGTCGAGGATGGTCTTGTCGACAGTGTCGGACGGGGTCGGATCTGTGGGGTCGTTGTGGTCGCGCTCCATGAACACCAGCGGGGCGGCGAACTCGACGACGTTGCCCTCCAAGTCGACCGCCACCATCTTGAAGTCGAACCGGCTGTCGGCGACCCAGGGCTGGAAGAACAGCCCGCCCGACGAGAGGAGGTTCTTTGGTTCGTCGAGGGGCGGGGTGACGCTGGTGAGGATGCGGACCGTGCCGAACGGCATGACCAGGTCGAGGCGACGGCCGTCGGGGAGCGGCCGGGAGTCCCCCCGGAAGCGCTTCTCCGGCTCGCGCACGATCAGGAACATGCGCTGGAACAGGTAGGCAGCCGGGCCTTCGGGCCCGGGCTTCAGCTTCCGTTCGGTGACCTTCACCAGCGAGGCGCGGTGGCCGAAGGGAAGGAGGAAGCCGGCGTAGACGACCTTGACCTCGTGGTCACGGCCGAGCGCGGCCCGGTGCTTCCACTCCTCGATCGTCAGCCCGCCGTCGGGCAGGGTCGGGAACTGCACCCGGCTGTCGAGCCAGCCACCGAGGGCGGTGAGCATCAGCCGGTTGGTGGGGACCGGCTGCGGGGGCCAGTCCTGCGTGGTGTTCCTCTTCAGGTGGAAGTTGGCCGTCTCGTGCACGAGCATCATGCGGTCCCGGCTGTTGAGCGACATCCGGATCGAGGGCCGGTCGCTCGTGCGGTCGGCGTTGGGAAGGTTGGTCGAGATCGGCGGCGAGACGAACCCGTACGGGGGGTCCAGCACCTCGAAGTCGCGCGCCCACAGGGCCCGGACCGTGCGAAGGTCGTCGCGCCGCTCGTCGACCGTGGGGTTCCCGTCGGCGTCGGTGGCCCGCACGCCGAGCCGGGTGTGCCACAGCTCGAACCGGCCCTCGTGCTCGACGGCCACCGGGCTGTGGGCGAAGGCCCCGCGGTCGTTGGGCGAGATCACCAGCCGCCAGGGCAGCTCCAGCGCGGTGTGGGTGGCGGCCGGCGGGCCGTCCGGGAGCGGTGGCTTCAGTCGTGGCCGCTCGACGACCCCGAGGTCGAGCTTGCCGGCGATTCCCAGTCGGCTGCCGAGCGTCACGGCCTCCAGGACGTGCGCCGCCGCAGGGGTCCCGAACCGGTACTCGACGGCCGCGGCCGCGGCCCGGAGCCGGCCGGCGGCGACGAGCTCCCCGGTCACGCGGGTCGGGCCGTCGCCCACCTCCACCCGGCCCCGGCGGCCCCTGACCGGGCCGTTGGCGGCGGCGAGCACCGTGCTGAGGGAGATGAGGTCGCTGGCCCACAGGTCGGCGAAGGTGAGGAACCGGCGGGGCGGGGGCGGCAGGGCCTGGGGGGCCACGCTGAGGTCAAGGCGGGAGATGGCGGCCAGGAGCCCCTCGGTGGTGTACGGGATCCGCTCGTCGGTGACGAGCAGGACCAGCCGGCTCGACCCGGCCAACGAGGAGAACACCGGCGGGGCCGGGAGCGGGTCGTCCCCCGAGCTCACGTCGGGATCCTCGGGAGGCGGCGCGCCGGCGGGCAGGCCGGTCGGCTCGGGAGGGTCCTCCACCGGGTACTTGGGCGCGGTCTCGAACAGGGCCAGCTCGGTGACGTGCTGGGCCTTGCAGTCGACGATCAGGAAGGCGGGCCGTCCGGTGTCGGCCCGCACCAACGAAGGGACCTTGCCCCGGACAACCTTGAGGTTGGCGAAGCCGAATGTGAGGTGCACGAGGTCGTCGGGGCGGACCACCTCGACCGGGCCGGGGCGGATCTGCGGCTTGAGCAGCTCGTCGATCGGCGGGCGAACCACCACCATCCGCCGGGGCGGCACCTGGAACGTGGGGACGATCACGCGGACCGCACGAACGAGGTCCGACTCACGCCTGGCCATAGCCGCCCTCCCCCCTGTGCCTCCGCTCGCAAGGGCGGCGGCGCTCGCACTGTAACGGCCGACTACGTCTTCTGCACCGGCCGTTCACACCACCGGGTCGGCGGCGTCGAAGCGCATGCCGCTCGACCCCTCGCCCCGGCCGGGGCGCTTGTCCCGGCCCAGCCACAGCACCGTCCTGCCGTCCGGCGTGCGGGCCAGCTGCATCAGGCGGCGGACGACGGCGCCGGCACGCGGCACCTCCTCCTCGGCCAGGCGCAACAGGTCCGAGGCGGGGTCGGCGGCCGGGTCGGCCCGCAGCAGGATGCCCTTCGGGTGGGCCAGGTCGCTCGAGCCGTCGGCCCGGAATCGGAGGATGGCGCCCCGCAGCAGCTCGACCGCGCCCTCGCCCGCCGGCAGGCCGTCGACGGGGACGGGCACGAAGGGGATCCAGTGGTCGGGCACCGGGGTCATCAGCCGGTAGATCAGCTGGGCGTCGCCCAGGTCGCCGGGCATGTGCTGGCGCAGCGCGGCCCGCCCCGGCTCCCGCGCCCGCTCGACCCGCTCGCCGTCCGGCCCGGCCACCACCCGCTCGACCCCCCACACCAGGTTGGCCATCTCGTCGCGGAACAGGGCGACCTCCTCCACCGGATCGGCCTCCAGCGTCGAGGGCAGGGTGGGAGGGAGGAAGTAGACGCCGTCGCCGGTCGCCGACGTGGAGAACATCGTCCACCGCTGGCCCTCGAGGTCGACCGAGGGGGGGACCGCGGTCTGGGTGCCGAAGGTGTCGCGCACGGTGAGGGCGGTCAGCCGGAAAACCGAGCCCGCCGGGAGGTCGAGGGGCGTGACGTACCAGTCGTTGCCGAAGGCCAGGGCGAACTCGACCAGCAGCATGCGGGCCAGGTCGGTGGGGCCGGCGCCCACCCGGCCGAGGAACACCCGGGCGTCCTCGAACTGCCACAGGCGGTCGGCGGGCATGCCGGGGTAGGAGGCCCGGGCCGGCAGGGTGACGGCGTCGACCTCGTGGACGGGCACGGGCACGGCCGGCGCCCCGAGCGACGCGCCGGGGGCGAGGTCGAACGAGTACCAGTCGAGCCGGCCGCCGTGGTACTCGCCGGCGGCGAGGACGACCCGCTCGTCGCTCACATCGGCCTGGACGGCCAGGGCGTACTCCATGCGGCTCGGGTCCCAGGCCGCCGGTCGGGGTGGCTCGTAGACCTGCTCGTGCCACCAGCGCAGCCAGCGCTCGGCCACCGGCCGGACCGCCTGCTGGTCGGGTGGGTCGAGGGCAGGGGCGGCCGGCAG
>JBOGIE010000114.1:0-8735 GCA_050742435.1 Acidimicrobiales bacterium
CTTACCGCCCCTTTTCTTCTTCCCGCTGGGCCGGGACCGGGCCGCCGGGCGCCGACTCGGCGGGGCGGCGGCCGGCACCGGCGACGGCAGCCGGACGACGAGGATGGCCCCGATGACGGGCGCCATGGCGACCACGGCTACCAGCAGACCCCGCAGGACGTCCGAACCACCATCCCCGGTCGCCGCGCTCCCCGAGGAGGTGACCACCACGAACCAGCCCACGGTTTCCAGCTCGGTGAACACGCCGTGGTCCTGGCCGTACGGGCGGAACTCCCGCTCCTCCCAGGACTGCCCGTCGGCCGAGTACAGGAGCCGGTCCCCGGTCTCGGCCGCGGTCAAGGCGATGGTGCCGGGGACGGCCAGCCGGGTCACCTCGGTGCCCGAGGGGACGTAGCTGAGCGACACCCGGTAGGCGTTGCTCACCACCCGTAGCCCGGCCGGGACCGGGCCCAGGGTCCCGGCGTCGACGGGCGTGATGCGCACCATGACCGCGGTGTCCGGCGGGTTGGCCGGAACCGATCCCTTGTCCAGGCCCACGATGGCCTGGGCGTCGTCGGTGGAGGCGTTGGCCGCCTCCGACCCCTCCGGCCCCAACGCGAACTCGCGCTCGGCCGACGTCGGGGCGACGTTGTCCCCGGCCCGCTCGGGCGGCGGGTTGACCCACGCGTAGGGCACCGGCGGGGCGAACCCGTCGAAGAGGGGCAGCACCGGACGGGACGACAGCTGGGAGGTCACGAAGGCCACCAGCACGTACAGCCCGGCCAGGCCGACACCCGCCCACCCGAGCCGCCCTCCCGGGGCGGTCGCCTCTCTGGACCGCCCTCCCGGGGCGGTCACCGGGCTTGCGCCCGGCGAGTGCTTGCCGGACCGCCCTCCCGGGGCGGTCACTGAATCGGGATGGCCTGCAGCGGGCGGGTGGCGAAGGCCGGAGGCCAGACGACGGCCTGGGTGCGGGCGTCGACCCACTGCCAGATGACGCTCACCGCCCGGCGGTTCTCCCCGGCGTCCTCGGTGCCGGGCCCGGCCAGGTCGAGCCCCGCCCCGTTGGGCAGCGTGCCCTCGGCCAGCTTGACGGCCCGGGCCGCCTGAGCCACGGCGGAGGCGTCGAGGCCGGCGGAGGCGGGCAGGACGTGGCCGACCAGGGCCCAGGCGTTGGCGAAGCCGGACAGGGCGGCCGGGGTCATTTCCTCCCCGTGCAGGTCCTGGTACCGCTCCCGACCCCAGGCCAGGACGTCCCGCCCGTCCGGCAGCAGGGCGTCCGGGCGGACCTCCCGGCCGTCCGGCTTGTCGGAGGCGAACAGCCCGACCGCGGCCGGGCCCAGGGCGGCGGCGAAGGACGGCATGCAGTAGCTGGAGCTGGTCCCGATGCTCGCCTGCAGCCGCAGCCCCTCGGAGACCTGGGCCCGGCGCAGGGCGATCCCGTCCTCCAGGTAGGCGGACACGAACAGCACGTCCGGTGAGGTGTCGGCGATCGACCGGACCAGGGCGACAGCGTCCAGGTTCCGTTCCGAGTACGGGAACGTGCCCACCAGCTCCTGGCCGCTGGCCCGGGCCTCCTCGGCCGCCCCCAGTCCCACGGCCCGCCCGTAGGCGTCGTCGACGTAGGCCACGGCATAGCGCAACGGCTCCCCGGTCCCCAGCCTCGACGCCAGCTGGTCCCGCACGAAGGCCACCGCGGCCCGCCCCAGGCTGGCCCCCATGGGCGCCAGCCGGAAGAAGGACTCCCCCGCCCCGGCGTCGCTCCCCACCAGGCCGACGGCGCCCGTCTCCCACAGGAGCATCCCCGAGCGCTCGGCGGCGGCGGCGGCGGCAGCGGAGATCGTGCTGCCATAGGTGCCCAGGACCACGTCGACGCCCCGCCCCCGGAGCTCGTCGAGCGCGGCGGGAGCGGCGTCACCCCGGTCGACGTCGACCAGGTCCAGCCGCACCGGACGCCCGTGGACCCCGCCCCGTTCGTTGGCCAGCTCGACGGCCAGCTTGACCCCGTTGGCCTCCTCGACCCCGCCCGGGCCCTGCCGGCCCGAGATGGGGTAGATGGCACCGAGCCGGACGGCGGAGTCGGATGTGGACCCCGCACCGGTGGCGCTGCAGCCGGCGGTCACCAGGAGCACGGCAGCGGCCAGGGCGGTCAGGGACGTGGGCATGGGCAACCTCACAGGAGGGCCAGGGTGTTGGCCAGGACGTGGGTGGCGGCGGGGATCGACCAGCGGTCGGATGCCGCCCGCTGCCAGGACAGGACGAGTCCGGCCGCCAGGTCCAGGGGCAGCACCCACCACCCCCACACGGTGACGTGGACCAGGGCGAAGGCGGCCGCAGTCCCCACGACGGCGACGGCCGTGCCGAACGACGGGGCCAGCAGGCCGTACAGGTAGCGGCGGAAGAAGGCCTCCTCGGCCACCGCGGCCAGGGCGTTCAGGGCGACGGCGACGGCCAGGCCGCCCGGGCCGAAGACCGGCACGTCGACCACCCACCGGCCGAGGGTGAAGGCGACCACGCCCACGGCGAAGACCCCGAGCGACGGCCACAGCCCCGCCGGCCGCCCCACGACGGCCCCGGCCAGCGGCCACGCCGCCCCGCACACCCCCAGGGCCACGAAGAAGGCCACCCGCCACTCGACGTCCACGCCGGCCGGGAGGAACCACGGGCGGGCCAGCAGGGCGGCGGCGCCGGCCAGCCCCACCGCCCACGACAGCGGTGACAGGACCGCCCACGGCGCGCGAGCCGAGACCGTCCCGGCCGGAGCCGTGCTCACGGAAGCTGCGTCTCCGGGTCGACCTCAGCAGGGCCGGCCGCGGCCTCGGCTTCCTCCCGCTCGCGTCGCCTCCTCGACACCCGGGCCAGCAGGGCGAAGACGGCGATGGGTACCAGGACGAAGGCGACCTCGGCCACCGCCCCGGCCGTGCCCCCGTGGGCCAGTACCCCGGGTTCCACCGTCACGCTCCCAGCAGCAGGGCCAGCCCGCCCACGGTGAAGAGGACCATGGCGGCCAGCAGCGGGTACTGCGACCGGGTGGCCTCCCTGTCGGGGAACAGGGCGAGGGCCCGGTCGTGGGCCACCACCACCCCGGCCACGTGCCCGGCGACGATCCCGCTGGCCTGGACGTAGGCGATGGTGGTGGTGGACACCGCGGTGAAGTTCACCGCGTTGCCGGCCGTGCCGAACAGGTCCCACCCTCGGCCCAGAGGATCGGAGGCCAGTGCCACCGCGCTCTGGCCCTCGAAGACCAGCAGCGAGAAGTAGTGGGCCAGGGCGTAGGCGAAGGCGATGGGGACCAGCGAGTGCACGAAGGCCGCGGTCAGGTCCGGGAACCGGCGGCGCTGGAGCCGCCCGGTGATCCGCATCGACCCCACGAAGGCCAGGGTGACCACCGACACCGCCCACACCAGGCCCAGCGTCCCCAACAGCGCGGCCTCCGTGGTGCCCATGTTGCGGGTCATGTCGATCCAGAAGCGGGTCCGGCTCAGGCCGTCGAAGCTGGTCGACCCCAGGGCGACGATGACCACGGCCTGGGTGGCGGCGTCCGGCCGCAGCCCGACCAGCCCGGACAGCGGCGGCCGAGCCCGGATACGCCCGCTGTCGTCGGCGTAGAGCGGGGCCATGTGGGCCAACAGGCCGAAGAACACGGTGAAACCCTCGCCCTCCCGGAGCCACTCCCGGCCCCAGCGGACGACGCCCGCCAGCACCAGGGCGGTGTAGACCAGCGTGGCGGCGGCCAGCGTCCGGGGCTGGGCCCGGTCCGGGTACACCAGCTCCAACCACACGAACCCGACCAGGGCGGCGACGGCGGGCCAGCGCCCCCACCGGTACGGCGCCGGCGTCGGTGACCCCGCTCCGCCGCGCACCCGCTCGACCAGGGCGGCCAGCGTGTCGAAGGGGTTGACGATCGCCCACAGGTTCCCGACCAGGGCGCACACCAGCGTCATCCCCACCCAGAACACGACGTAGACGAACACCGGGGCGATGTTCTCGACGGTGTCCGGATCGCCGAAGGCGGCGGCCACCACCAGCAGGACGTACAGGGCCATCCCGATGACCCGGCCCATGATGGCCAAGGTCTCCGACAGGGGGCCCGGCTTGAGCAGCACCCGCCCCTCGACCCCACCCTCCAGGCGGGTGGTGCGCCAGAACACGGCCAGGCCGGCGAAGGAGATCAGGAGGGCGGCGGCCGCCCCGTAGGCGAACATCCACAGCGGCAGAGGCAGGTCGGTGCGGGCCCCGAGCCCGTGGGCCGACGCGGGGGTCGCCCCTGCGACCACCAGGCCGGCGGCGGCGGCGACGGCGGCGACGGCGCGCCGCCGCAGCCTCAGCGGACCTCCAGGGTGAACAGAAGCTTGTGCGACCGCTCGAACTCCACCTCGAAGACCCCCGGGATGTCGGCGACGAAGGTCAGCTCCGCCGGCCGGCCGGGGGCCACGTCCGCCGTCTCGTCGTAGCCGTGGACGTGGACCTCGTCGGCCACGTCGCTGGTGACCCGGATGGTGACGGGCTGGTTGAGCGGCGCCCGCTGGCGGGACGCGCCCTCCACCGACCCGCCCCGGACGTTGACCGACAGCACCGTCCCGGCGAGGGTGGAGGTCGTCGACGGGGACGGCCCCCCCGGCGCCGGTGCCACGGTGCTGGTGGCTCCACTCCCGCTCCCGGCATCGACGGCCGGCGAGTCGTCCCCGTCCCCGCACCCGGCCAGAGCGAGGAACAACAGGACGGCGAAGGACGCACCGGCGCGCGTCCGTAGGGACCGGGGGTACCTCATGTACGTGCAACGTAGTGCTTCGCCCGCGGCGATCGTCACCGGTCGGCTACCTTCACGTCCGGACGACGGTCGCGTCACCGGGGGGGTTGGCAGATGATCCGCAGGTTCCGGCCGACGGGTGTGGTGTGGATGACGCTGGGCGTGCTGATAGCCGCCGCGGCGCCGGGCGCCGGTGCGCAGGAGGTCCGGCCCGAAGGGCCGGTGGTGACGGCCGCGGTGCAGGTCACCCACAACACCGACGCGGCGCGAGCCCACTCCACGCCGCAGATCGCCCGCAACCCGGTGACCGGCGAGCTGGTGATCGCCGAGGCCGAGGTCCGCACCAGGAAGACGTGCGACATCCACATCTCGGTCGACGACGGCCGCAGCTGGTTCGACGGCGGCAGCCCCATGACCGAACCGTTCACCGACTGCAGCCTCCAGGCCACCAACGGCCCGTACATCACGCTGCAGTTCACGCCTGGGGGCACCCTCTTCGCCAGCTTCTTCGGCAGCGACCCCAAGTACGTCACCCAACTCAACCGCAACGACATCCCCCGCCACGTCTTCGTGGCCCGCTCCAACGACAGCGGCCGCACGTGGAGCACGTCGATGGCCTACGAGGGCAAGGAGGGCGACCCGGGCATCGGCGGCAGCCGCCGCGCCCAGCTCGCCGTCGACAACAACAACCCCGACATCGTCTACGTCGGGTGGCAGAAGGGTGGCTTCAGCACCCCGGCGCCCGGCGGGGCCCGCAAGGGCATGCTGTCGATCTCCCGCGACGGGGGGCGCACGTTCGTGCCCCCCATCGAGCTGAGCGACGCACGGGGCGGCGGCCAGCCCCGTACCGCCGTCGATTCCCAGGGCGTGGTCCACGCCATGTTCGCCGCCGACACCTTCGGCACCCCCACGGGCGACGCCGCCCCGCCCCGGCCGATCGTCTACCGGCGCTCGATCGACCAGGGCCGCACCTGGTCGAACCTCCAGGAGATCGACCCCGGCAACGTGGGGTTCAGCTTCAACCGCCGCCAGCTGATCGCCGTCGACCCGACGACAGATGCCATCTACATCACCTGGCACGGCAACGCCGACCCCCGGGCCCGGCGCCCACCGACCAACGAGCCCTCCACGCCGGCCTTCGCCGACCGGGAGATCCTGTTCCGCTCGTCCACCGACGGGGGCGAGACGTGGAGCCCGGCCACGACGGTCAACGACGAGGCGTCCACGCCCAACATCCAGCACTACAACCCCGGGATCGCCGTGGCCCCCAACGGCCGCCTGGACATCGCCTGGTACGACTTCCGCAACAGCCCCACGCCCGAGTTCGAGGGCCCGGGCGGCAACTCCGGAGGCATGAACGACATCTACGCGGCGTCGTCCTTCGACGGCGGGAACACGTTCACCCGGAACGTGCGAGTCAACGACCGGATCATCGACCGCAACATCGGTGTCTGGTCGAACAACGCCCACAGCCAGACCAGCGTGGCGGTGACGTCGTCGGACACCACCACCTACGTGGCCTGGCAGGACTCCCGCAACGGCAACTCGGTGACCAACGTGGAGGACATCTACTTCGCCGCCGTCCAGCACGCCCAGCCGGTGGAACCGTCGGCGGACGACGACGACGTGCCGGGGTGGCTGTTGCTGGGCGCTTCAGCCACCGTTGGCATGGGCGTCACCGCCCTGCTGGCCCTGCTGGTCGCCCGCCGGCGCAGCCGGCCGGTCGCCGCCTAGCCCGGGGTCAGGGCAGCGGGCGGTCGGGGCTGGCACAGGCCGAGCAGAGGGCGGGGAGACCCGGGTGCTCGAGCTCGTCGACCGACGACACCCGCTCCCGGCCGAGGAGCTGGGTGCCGCACACCGCGCAGGGCACGAACCGGCGGAAATGCCGGGCCCCGTCGGGGAGCACCAACCGCTCCGACTCCACTTCGACGATCGGATCACCGGCCGCGGTGGTGTCGACCACCTTCACCCGCCGGCGCAACGTGCGCCACGAGATGAGCTGTACGCGCAGCCTGGTTGCCAGGTCCGGCCCCTTCTCGGCCATGGACACCTCCCGCCGGTTCACGGCCGCCACACACGACCGCTGGCCGATGCTACCCGGGCGGGCGGGCGTCCCAGGTGGGGATGAGGTGACGGGCGGCCCGCGCTTCGTCGACCCGGCCCACCGGCGAGGTGCGGGGGGCGGCGGAGGCGTCGTCGCCCGAGCCCTCGGCGATGCGCAGGAGGGCGTCGGCCAGGGCCGCCAGGGTCTGGGGGCTCTCGGTCTCGGTGGGCTCGATCATGAGCGCCTCCTCGACGACCAGCGGGAAGTAGGTGGTGGGGGCGTGGAAGCCCTCCTCCAGCAGCCGCTTGGCCACGTCGAGGGCCCGCAGTCCCTTGGCCCGCTTGAGGTTGGTGGCCGAGGCCACGAACTCGTGCATGCACGGCCGGTCGTAGGGAATGTCGTAGGTGCCCCGCAGCCGGTGGCGCAGCCAGTTGGCGTTGAGCACGGCGGCGTCGGAGACCCGGCGGAGGCCATCGCCCCCGTTGGCCAGGATGTACGACCAGGCCCGGGCCAGGGCCAGGGCGTTGCCGTGCCACGAGTGGATCCGCCCGATCGAGCGCTCCGGCTGGCGCCACTCGTAGCCGCCGTTGCCGCCGCCCCGGACCGGCCGGGGGCCGGGCAGGTAGGGGGCCAGGCGCTCGGTGACGGCCACCGGGCCGGCGCCCGGGCCGCCCCCGCCGTGGGGCACGGCGAAGGTCTTGTGGAGGTTCATGTGGACGATGTCGAAGCCCATGTCGCCCGGCCGGGTGACGCCCAAGATGGCGTTGAGGTTGGCCCCGTCGTAGTAGAGCAGGCCGCCCACCTCGTGCACGGCCCCGGCGATGGCCACGATGTCCTCTTCGAACAGGCCGAGGGTGTTGGGGTTGGTGAGCATGATCCCGGCCACGTCGTCGTCGAGGCGGGCGGCCAGGGCGTCGAGGTCGACGCAGCCCCGGTCGTCCGACGGCACCTGGGTCACCTCGTACCCGCCCAGGGTGACCGAGGCCGGGTTGGTGCCGTGGGCCGAGTCGGGGATGAGGACCCGGCGACGCTTCCCGCCGTCGCCCGAAGCGCCGTGGAAGGCCCGCATGAGCAGCAGGCCGGTCAGCTCGCCCGCCGCTCCCGCCGGAGGCTGGAGGGTGGCCGCGGCCATGCCGGTGATCCGGCACAGGGCGGACTCCAGGTCGGCCAGCAGGGCCATCCACCCTTGGGTCAGGGAGGGCGGGGCGGCCGGGTGGACGTCGGCCAGGCCGGAACGGGCCACGGCGTCGTCGCACAGCTTGGGGTTGTACTTCATGGTGCAGGACCCGAGCGGGTAGGCGCCCAGGTCGACGGAGAACTGCCGGGCGCTCAGCCGGGTCATGTGGGCGACCAGGTCGCGCTCGGACACCTCGGCCACCGGGGCCGGCTCCTCCCGCAGCTGGGCGGCGGGCACCAGCTCCTCGGCCCGCCACTCGGGCACGCCGGTGGTGCGGAAGGTGGCCGCCACCCGTCCGGGCGAGGACAGCTCGAACAGGGTGGGCTCGGCGTCGCGCCCCATGAGCGGAGCACTGGTGGCCTTGCCACCCGCCGCGGCGCTCACCGGACGACCTTTTCGAAGGCGGCGACGTAGGCGTCGATCTCGGCCCTGGTGCGCTTCTCGGTGACGGCGACGAGGAGCCCGCCCCCGTACTCGTCGCCCAGGGCCACGCCGGCCAGGAAGCCCTCGTCGGCCATCCGGTCGACCAGCACGTCGGCGTCGACCGGGGTGCGGACCGCGAACTCGCGCAGCACCGACGCCCCGGCCAGCGGTTCGACCCCCTCGACGCCGAGCAGGGCCTCCCGGCAGTACCGCGTGCCCCGGGCGCACCGCAGGGCCAGCTCCCGCAGGCCGGAGGTGCCGAGCCACGCCAGGTGGACGAGGAAGGCCACCGCCATCAGGGTCTGGTTGGTGCAGACGTTCGACGACGCCTTCTCCCGCCGGATGTCCTGCTCCCGGGTGCG
>JBOGIE010000115.1:0-8630 GCA_050742435.1 Acidimicrobiales bacterium
CCGTCGCCCTCCAGGTAGGAGACCAGGGCGGCGTCGATGTACCCGTGCTCCAGGGCCCAGATGAGGATGGCGGACACCAGCCCGCCGTCCTGGCCGATCTCGGCCACCTTGGGGTCGGCGGCCCGGGCCAGGATGATGTCCTTGGAGACACCGTCGACCTCCTCGGGCGTGCGGAGGCGGCCGAAGAGATGCGTGTCGATCTCGGTCTCCCAGCTGCGGAAGCGGGGGCAGGCCCGGGTGCAGGACGTGCACCCCTTCTCGCCGTGGACGCAGTTGTCCGGGCCCAGCTCCTCCTCCAGGTGGAAGGGCTTGTAGCTAGCCGGCTCAGAGGGCCGCTCGGGCCCTGGCGCCTCCCGGTCGTCGTAGCCCAGGACGTCGTGGGGGCAGGCGACCACGCAGCCGGCGCAGCCCGTGCACAGCCCCGAGGTCACGACCTCGGAGTACAGCTGCTTCCACTGCAGGACCTCCCGAGCCATCCCGACCACTCTAGGGGTGGTCTCGGGGCTATCCGAAGTTGGGGATGCCCGGCCCGGGTCGCGATCCGGTCCACAATCGGCACCGTGCCCGAGCTCGCCGAGGTCGACGCCTACCGGCGCCTGGCCGCCCGCGCCCTGGGCCGGCGGGTGGCCGAGGTCGTCGCGCCCGACGCCTGGTACCTGCGGGGCGGGGTCGACGCGGCCATGCTCGACCAGGCCCTGGTCGGCCGCCGCTTCGTCGACGCCCGCCGGGTGGGCAAGCTGCTGCTGCTCGACACCGACCGGGACGGGCCCGTCCTGGGGTTGCGGTTCGGCATGAGCGGGCGGCTGCTGGTGGACGGGACGGCCGGCGTCGACGAGCTGCTCTACAGCAGCAACCAGGACCTCGAGCGCTGGGACCGGTTCGGGGTCCGCTTCGCCGACGGGGGCGACATGCGGATCCGGGATCCTCGCCGGCTGGGCGGGGTCGAGCTGGCCCCGCCCGAGTACCGCCTGGGCCCCGACGCCCTCACCATCACCGCCGAGGACCTGACCCAGGCGCTGGGGCGCAGCCAGGCGGCGCTCAAGGCCCGGCTGCTCGACCAGTCCCGGCTGGCCGGGGTGGGCAACCTGGTCGCCGACGAGATCCTGTGGCGGGCCGGCCTCGATCCCGGGCGCCCGGCCGGGACGCTCTCGGCCCGGGAGGTCGCCCGCCTCCACGAGCACCTCGTCAGCACCCTCGCCGACCTCATCGCCAAGGGCGGCTCGCACATGGGCGACCTCACGCCCCACCGCCACGCCGGTGCCCTCTGCCCCAGGGACGGCACCCCGCTCGTGCGCCGCACGGTGGGCGGCCGGACCACATGGAGCTGCCCCAAGCACCAGCGCTGAGCAGGCGCCTACGGCGGCAGCTCCCCGGTGGCCAGGACGTCCATGCGCCGCAGCAGGACGTCCTGGGTGTTGGTGAGGTCGTTGGCCTCGGCGGTGTCGCTCCACACCACGTAGGCGGCGTCGTCGAGCGATGAGGCGGTCGGCGGGTAGTGGTTGCCCAGCTGGCGCAGGTCGGCGGCCGGGCCGCTGTAGCCCTTGGTCCGGTCGATCGGCGTCTCGTTCACCTGGCGGGAGATGAAGTTCTCACCGGCGTCGTTCGAGTAGTTCCAGTACACCTCGTCGAACTTCTGCACCTCGGGCGTGGGGCCGGTGTGGTAGTAGACGACGTCGATCCGGCCGTTGGGCGCCAGGGAGAGCCAGGGCGACCGGCTGCTGCCCGTGGCGTCACGGTCGGGGGACAGCAGGACCGAGCGCTCGCCCCAGGTGGCGCCCTTGTCGGTCGACTTGCGGAAGAAGATCTGGAAGCGGCCGGTGCGGCTGTCGGCCCAGACGGTGTACAGCGTGCCGGTGCGCGGGTCGGCGACGAGCTTGGCCGGGTCGTACTGGACGCCGATCTGGATCTGGCGGTCGATGAGGGACTCCTCGAAGGTCCGCCCGCCGTCGGTGGACTTGGCCAGGAAGAGCTCGACGGGCCCGTCGGAGAACCGGCGCTGGAAGGTCAGGTAGATGACGCCGTCGGGATCCATGGCCGGCTGGGACGGGTTCTGGCCGGCCGGGGGGTCGTTGACCACGACCGGATCGGTGTAGGTGTTCCCGCCGTCCTCCGACTTGACGAACAGCGCTCCGTCGCACTGGGTGCCGCCGGCCGCGGTGGCCTGGCCCGCCGGGTGGCAGGACCAGGCCGACAGCAGCAGGATGTCGCGGCCACCCGTGCCGGGCACCACGCTCATGAGCGGCCGGCCGAGCCCGACGTCGGGACCGGTCGGGCGGATCGCCACCTTGGCCTGCCCGAACGTGGCCCCGCCGTCGGTGGACGTGGCCACCAGGATGCTTTCGCGCCTGGTGTCGTCGGCGTGGGCCGACCCGAACACCGCGTACACCCGGTTGGCGCTGCCCAGGACCACGGGACCGTTGGCCACGTGGCCGCCGGACGGTCCGTTGATCCGGCAGCCGGTGAAGCCGGAGGGGAGCTGGAAGAAGCCGTCGGTCCATTCCCGGCCCCGGTTGAACGTGGTGTGGAAGCCGCAGAACCCCTCGAGCACGTTGGCGTCGGTCACCACCACGTGGTCCGGGTTCGACGGGTCGGCGGCCACGAACCCGCCCTCGTAGCCGCGGGCCGGCTCAAGGTCACCCGCCGCCCGGCAGGGCGGGAACTGGCACGGCGTGGCCGCGACGGTGGTCTCCTCCGTGTCCCGGGTGGCGAAGGCGATCCCACCCACTCCGAGGAGGAGGGCTCCGAGCACCATGAGGACGACTGGGCGGCGTAGGAAGCTCACCCGGTCATCCTACGAAGTCGACCGTCGCCGAGGCGGGCGCCGGGCCGGGATCGGTGAGGAGGCCGCACATGCGTGCTTCTGCCCCGACAAAGGCGGCAGATGCGAGGTACGGTGGCGCCGTGGCCAGCTTCCGGATGGGCCAGGCGGCCGAGCTGCTGGGGGTGAGCACCGACACCCTCAGGCGCTGGGCCGACGCCGGGCGGCTGGAGACGACGCGTACCGCCGGGGGCCGACGGGTCGTGGACGGGGTGGCCCTGGCCGAGCTGGCCCGGACGCTGGCCGTGGAGCCGGAGCTGGGCGCCACCGTCGCCGCGTCGGCCCGGAACCGGTTCACCGGCATCGTCACCCGCGTGGTCAAGGACAAGGTGATGGCCCAGGTCGAGCTGCAGGCGGGGCCGCACCGGGTGGTGGCCCTCCTGAGCCGGGAGGCGGCCGACGAGCTGGCCCTTGCTCCCGGGGTTCTGGCCGTGGCCGCGGTCAAGGCCACCAACGTCGTCGTCGAGCTGCCCGGCCAGCCGTGAGGTCGGCGCGCCTCGCCGCCTTCCTGGCCGCCGCCGCGCTGGTCTCGGCCTGCGGGGCGCGCTCGGGCGGGGCCTCCTCGGACGGCGTCACCGTCCTGGCCGCCGCCTCGCTGACCGAGGCGTTCTCCGCCCTCGGCGGTGCCGCGTTCAGCTTCGCCGGCTCCCAGCAGCTCGTCGCCCAGGTCGAGGCCGGGGCGCCCGCCGACGTGGTGGCCACCGCCGACGCCGACGCCATGGCCCGGCTGGTCCGGGCCGGCCTGGTCCACGAGCCGAGGGACTTCGCCCGCAACCGGCTGACCATCGCGGTCGAGCCCGGCAACCCCGAGGGGATCCGGGGGCTGGGCGACCTGGGCCGGAAGGGCCTGAAGGTCGTCCTGGCCGACCCGGCCGTGCCCGCCGGCCGGTACGCCCGGGAAGTCCTCGACCGGGCCGGCGTCCGGGTGCGGCCGGTCTCGCTGGAGCCCGACGTCAAGGCCGTGGCCGGCAAGGTGCTGGCCGGCGAGGCCGACGGCGGGATCGTCTACGTCAGCGACGTGCCGCCCGACGCCGCCGTCCCCATCCCGGACGACGTGAACGTGGTCGCCACCTATCCGGTCGCTGTCGTCCGGGCCACGCGTGACCGGGCCCGCGCCGAGGCCTTCGTCGATCGGCTCCTGGGCAGTGAAGGCCGCGACGCCCTGGCCGCCCACGGCTTCCTCCTGCCGTGAAGCGGGTCGGCGCCCTGGGCGGGCTGGCGGTGGCCCTCATCGTCCTCCCGCTGGCCGGGCTGCTGCACCGGGCGCCGTGGTCCTCGCTGGTCGACGAGCTGACGGCCCCCGAGGCGCTGGAGACGCTGCGCCTGTCGCTGGTCTGCTCCCTGGCCGCCCTGGCCGTGGCCGTAGTCCTGGGCGTGCCGCTGGCCTGGGTGCTGGCCCGGGTCGACTTCCCCGGTCGCTCGCTGCTGCGGGCGGTCGTCCTGGTGCCCATGGTCCTGCCCCCGGTGGTGGGCGGCGTGGCCCTGCTGGCCGCCTTCGGCCGGCGGGGGCTGGTCGGCGGGCCGCTCGGCGGGCTGCCCGGCTTCCCCCTGCCCTTCACCACCGGGTCGGTGGTCCTGGCCCAGGCCTTCGTCGCCATGCCCTTCCTGGTCATCGCCACCGAAGCCGGGCTGCGCCAGCTCGACGGTCGCTACGAGGAGGCGGCGGCCACCCTGGGCGCCCGGCCGTGGCGACGGTTCCGCACCGTCACCGTGCCGCTGATCGCCCCGTCGCTCGCCGTCGGGGCCGCCCTGTCGTGGGCCAGGGCCATGGGCGAGTTCGGCGCCACCGTGACCTTCGCCGGCAGCCTCCCCGGGCGCACCCGCACCCTGCCCACCGCGATCTACGCCGGCCTCCAGACCCGTCCCGAGAGCGCCATCGCCCTTTCGCTCGTCCTGCTGGCGGTGTCGCTGGCCGTGCTCGCCGCCCTGCGGGGACGGTGGCTGGGCGCGGGATGAGCCTGTCGGCGGAGGTCGGGGTCCGCCTCGGCTCGCTCGACCTCGACGTGGCCGTGGACGCCTCGCCCGACGAGGTGGTGGCCGTGGTGGGGCCCAACGGGGCGGGGAAGTCGACCCTGCTGCGGGCCCTGGCCGGCCTGGTCCGGCTCGACCGGGGCCGGGTGCGGATCGCCGGCCTGGTGGTGGACGACGTCGCCGCCCGCGTCCACGTCCCGCCCGAGGACCGCCCGCTCGCCGTGGTCTTCCAGGACCCGCTCCTCTTCCCCCACCTCAGCGCCACCGACAACGTGGCCTACGGCCTACGGGCGCGGGGAACCCGCCGAACCGAGGCCCGCCGCCGGGCCGCCACCTGGCTCGACGCCGTCGGTTTGGACCGTAACCACCACGCCAGCCGGCCGGCCCGGCTCTCCGGGGGCCAGGCCCAGCGGGTGGCCCTGGCCCGGGCCCTGGCCACCGGGCCGGCCGTCCTCCTGCTCGACGAGCCCCTCTCGGCGGTGGACCTGGCCGCCAAGGGAGCCCTCCGCCGGCTGTTGCGCGAGCAGCTGGCGGCGGCGGCCGGGGCTCGGGTCGTCGTGACCCACGACCCGGTCGACGCCATGGCCCTGGCCGACCGGCTGGTCGTGCTGGAGGCCGGCCGGGTGACCCAGCAAGGCTCGATCGCCGAGGTCACCACCCGCCCCCGCTCGGCATGGGTGGCGAGGCTGGTCGGCCTCAACCTCTTCCGGGGCCGGGTGGTCGACGGGAGACTCGACCTGGGCGGCGGGGCCGCCCTCACTGTGGCCGGCGACGTCCGGGGACCGGCCTTCGCCCTCGTCCACCCCCGGGCGGTGGCCCTGTACCGCGAACGTCCGGCGGGGAGCCCTCGCAACGCCTGGGCCGGCCACGCAGTTGGCCTGCACTTCGAGGGTGGGCTGGCCCGCGTGGAGGTCGACGGCTCCCCGCCCATCGTTGCCGAGGTCACCCCGGCGGCGGCCGCCGAGCTGCGCCTGGCCGAGGGCGGACCGGTGTGGGTCTCGGTCAAGGCCACCGAGATCGACGTCTACCCGGAGTGAGCCCGCCTGTCTCGGGCGATCCGGTGACCGCTGGTGCGACATGCGACACCAGATGTCACCGGTTCGCCGGGGGGGCCGTATCGTCGGCGCCATGATCGTCCGTGACGCCCTGTTCATCGGCGGCTCCTGGATCCGTCCCGAGGGCGACGGGGTGATCGAGGTGGTCAACGCCGCCACCGAGGAGGTCATGGGCTCGGTGCCCGATGCCGGCCCGGGCGACGTCGACCGGGCGGTGGCCGCGGCCCGCGCCGCCTTCGACGAGTGGTCGCAGGCCCCCGTCGAGGAGCGGGCCAAGGCGGTCGAGCGCCTGGGAGAGGGCCTCAGCGCCCGGGTGCCCGAGGTGGGGACGCTGGTCGCCCAGGAGGTCGGCATGCCCCTGGCGATGGCCACGGTCATCCAGGGCGCCCTGCCGGCCATGGTCATGGGCTCCTACGGCTCGATCGTGCGCGAGGTGCCGTTCGAGGAGCGGATCGGCAGTTCGGTCGTCGTCCGTGAGGCGGCCGGCGTGGTGGCCGCCATCACCCCGTGGAACTACCCGCTCCACCAGGCGGTGGCCAAGGTGGCCCCCGCCCTGGCCGCGGGCTGCACCGTCGTCCTCAAGCCCAGCGAGGTCGCCCCCCTCTCCGCCTTCCTCCTCGCCGAGGCGGCCGAGGAGGCCGGGCTGCCGGCCGGCGTGCTGAACGTGGTGACGGGACGGGGACCGGCGGCCGGGGAGACGCTGGTCACCCATCCCGACGTCGATCTGGTGTCCTTCACCGGCTCGACTCCGGCCGGGCGCCGGGTGGCTGCGCTGGCGGCCGGCACCGTCAAGCGGGTGACGCTGGAGCTGAGCGGCAAGTCGCCCAGCGTGGTCCTCGACGACGCCGACCTGGGCGAGGCGGTGGGCTCGGCGGTGCGCCAGTGCATGCTCAACTCGGGCCAGACCTGCATCGCCTGGAGCCGCCTGCTCGTCCCCCGCCACCTCCACGGCGAGGCGGCCGAGCTGGCCGGCGCGGTGGCCGACTCGTACGTGCTCGGCGACCCCCTCGACCCGTCGACCACGCTGGGACCTCTGGCCACCGCCGCCCAGCGCGACCGCGTGCGCACCGCCATCCGGGGCGGCATGGAGGAGGGCGCCCAGCTCGTGGCCGGTGGCGACCGGCTGCCCGAGGGGCTGGAGCGGGGGTGGTTCGTGCGACCCACGGTGCTGGCCGGCGTGGACAGCGCGATGGCCGTCGCCCAGGAGGAGGTGTTCGGCCCGGTCCTGGCCGTCCTCCCCTACGAGGACGAGGACGACGCCGTCCGCCTGGCCAACGACACGATCTACGGCCTCCACGCCGGGGTCTTCTCCGGCGACCGGGAACGGGCGCTGCGGGTCGCCCGCCGCCTGCGGGCCGGGCAGGTCGACGTGAACGGCGGCGGCTTCAACCTGCTGGCGCCCTTCGGCGGGTTCAAGCAGTCCGGCTACGGCCGGGAGCTCGGCCGCCACGGCCTCCAGGCGTACCTCGAGGTCAAGTCGCTCCAGCTGCCGTGACCGTGATCGGTCGGCCCGCGGATCAGGGAGGGCAGTAGGGAGGGCCGTTCGGCCCTGGCCGTGGCGCGTGGGCTGGCCTTTGCTCTGGTCATGGACAGCCACGTCGACCTGTACTGGATCCCCCTGGGGGCGGGCGCCCGCGTCGTCCGGGCCAGCGGGAAGGTGTTCGAGCGGCTGGCTGCCCTCGGGCAACGACGCACGCCCTGCGACCTGTACCACTCCGCACTGGAGGTGGTCGTCCCCGAGGGCCGCTTCGTGGTCGAGATGACGCCCGCGGTGGACCCGGCCGGCGACGGGCGGGGAATGGTCGCCGAGGGCACCGTGGGCATGCGAGGGCTGGGACGGGCCCGTCTCTTCCGCTACGAGATCCGTCGCTGGCGGGGCGGCGTGATCCCGGACGTCTCCGCGGCCGTGGGCGGTCCGAGAAGGCTCGCGATCGACGTCGCCGTCGCCTCTCACGTCCTCGACCTCGTGCCGTCGGTGCCCACGCCCGTGTGGGGGCGGGACGAGCTGGACGCGGGCGAGATGTGGACCTCCAACTCGGTCACGACCTGGCTGCTGGCCAGCGCCGGCATCGACACCGGCAGCCTGCGGCCACCCGGGGGAGGCCGGGCGCCCGGTTGGGACGCCGGCCTGGTCACGGCCGCCCGGTCGCCGGTCGAGTCGAGAGCCGCGTAGACGCTCGTCCCATGCCGCCGAGCCGGTCGAGGTCCACCGCCACGGACCGGCGTGGCGGGCGGCGACCGCGACCAACGGACCGTACGCCGGCTACCGCCGCATTTCGCCCGGTGCGTCCCACCGTCCTGAGCGGTGCCCCTTGACAGAGACCCGGCCGGGGCGAACGATGACCACGTGGCCGGCGAGTGGACGAGATCGCTCCTCGGCACCCGGTCGAAGCTGTTCGCCATGGTCGGCGCCCTGGTCGTACTGGTCCTGGTGGTGCCCATCGTCCTGGTGGTGTTCGGGCTCTACGTCCCCGCGGCCGTCTCGGTGCTCGTCGGCCTGGTCGGCCTGGCCGTCGTGGTGATGGCGCTGCTCCCCGGCCAACGTCGCTGGCGCTGACCTGAGCCTCCCCCGACGACACTGGAGGTCGTGACCTCCGCCGTCCCGCCCACCTCCCTGCCGGTCGAGGACGCGGTGCCCGCGGTGCGCGCCGCCCTGGCCGACGCCGGGCAGGCGGTGCTGGTGGCGCCGCCGGGCGCGGGCAAGACCACGGTCGTCCCTCTCCGGCTCCTGGACGAGCCGTGGCTCGACGGGCGTCGGATCGTGGTGCTCGAGCCCCGCCGGCTGG
>JBOGIE010000116.1:0-8619 GCA_050742435.1 Acidimicrobiales bacterium
GGAGGAGCCGTTGGAGCCGGTCGACCTGGCCCGCCGCCTGGTGGCGTTCGCCAACCAGGCCGGCGGCTCCGACAACATCACCGTCGTGGTGGTGGACCTCCCGCTGAGCCCGCTGAAAGGATCACCCGAGTCATGAACTTCTCGGCCTCGACGTACCAGAACGAGTACCTGCCCGCCGACGCCACCGAGGTCCATGCGGTGGTCACGGTGACGGCCGGCGGCGGCGAGGGGAGCGCCGTCCCCGCCACCGCGCCGGACAAGGCGGTCGTCCTCATCATCGACACCAGCGGGTCGATGGGCCAGCCGTCGACCAAGATCCGGGCCGCCCGCCACGCCCTGGCCGCCTCGGTGGAGGAACTGCCCGACGGCACCTGGTTCGCGGTGATCGCCGGCAGCCATGAGGCGTTCTGCATCTACCCGCCCACGTTCGCCACCGGCGAGCCGCCGTCCCTGGCCAGGGCGGATGCCCGCACCCGGGCCGAGGCGGTCGAGATCGCCCGCCAGCTCCGTCCGGAGGGCGGCACGGCCATCTCCACCTGGCTGGACATGGCCCGCGACGTGTTCGCCAGCCACCCCGAGGCCATCAAGCTGGCGTACCTGCTCACCGACGGCCGCAACGAGAGCGAGCCGCACGAAAACCTCGAGGCGGCCCTACGCCGGTGTACGGGCGTCTTCCAGTGCGACGCCCGGGGCGTGGGCTCGGACTGGGAGGTGGCCGAGCTGCGGCTCATCACGTCCACCCTGCTGGGCGAGGTCGACATCATCGCCGAGCCCGAGGAGATGGACGACGACTTCCGCGCCTTCCTGGAGCGGGCGCTCGGCAAGGCGGTGGCCGACGTCCGGTTGCGTGTCTGGGCGCCGCAGGGGTCGAACATCAAGTTCCTGCGCCAGGTCGCCCCGGCGATCGACGACCTCACCGCCAAGGCCACGCCCGTCAACCCCCTCACCGGCGACTTCCCCACCGGGGCATGGGCGGGCGATGAGAGCCGCGACTACCACCTGTGCGTCAACGTCCCACCCGGGGGAGTGGGCGACGAGAAGCTGGCCGCCCGCGTCAGCCTGGTCGTCGACGGCCAGCCCGTCTCCCAGGCCCTGGTCAAGGCCATCTGGACCGACGACCACGCCCTCTCCGCCCGCATTAGCCCCCAGGTCGCCCACTACACCGGCCAGGCCGAGCTGGCCTCGGCCATCCACGACGGGCTGGAGGCCCGCAAGGCGGGCGACGACGACACAGCCACGGTCAAGCTGGGCCGGGCCGTGCAGCTGGCCCACCAGTCGGGCAACGAGGGGACCGTCAAGCTGCTGCAGAAGGTGGTCGAGGTCGACGACCCGGCCACCGGCACGGTCCGGCTGAAGCGGGGCGTGGCCGCGGTCGACGAGATGGCCCTCGACACCCGCTCCACCCGCACCGTGCGGGTCACCAAGTCGCCCACCGCGCCCGCCCCGCCGACCGGAGGCTGAGATGCCCGTCGCCTGCCCCAACGGACACCAGTCGGAGAGCACCGACTACTGCGACACCTGCGGCGCGGTCATCGGCGGTGAGGCCCCGCCGGCCGAGGGGAACACGGCCCAGATGCCGGCCCCGCCGGCCGCGGCCACGTGCCCCAACTGCGGCGCTCCCCGGGAGCCGGACGAGGCGTTCTGCGAGGTCTGCGGGCTGGACTTCGCCACCGGCCAGCTCCCGACCCCGCCGGCGGCCGACCCCGCTCCCGCGGCAGCCACCGTCGATCCGGCGGCGGCGGCCACCGCGGAGTGGGTCGCCGTGGTGTCCGCCGACCATCGCTACTTCGAGTCCAACCAGGCCGAGAGCCCGGACCAGTCGGTCACCTTCCCCACCGACGCAGCGGTCCGCGAGGTGCCATTGCTGGCGTCGGAGGTCCTGATCGGGCGGCGCAGCGACTCCAAGGGCATCTTCCCCGAGATCGACCTGAGCGAGCCGCCGTCGGACCCCGGCGTGTCGCGCCGTCACGCCATCCTTCGCCGCCAGCCCGACGGCGAGTGGGTGGTCGTCGACCAGGGTTCCACCAACGGCACGGTCGTCCGCAGCGCGGTCACCGCCATCAAGCCGGGCGACGCCGTGCGCCTGCACGACGGCGACCACCTCCACGTCGGGGCGTGGACCCGCATCACCCTCCGCCGGGTGGGCGCCACCACGTGAGCCGGCTGACCGGGCGCATCCGCGCCACGGCGGCGACGACGCCCGGCCGTTACCGGCTGTGGTCGGTGGCGACCGCCGTCCTCCTGCTCGTCACTGCGGTCGCCGGGTGGGCGGCGGCCACCGCACTGCGCTCGGGCACGGACCGCATCCGCAACAACGCCGGTCCGGTGCTCGTCGCCACCCAGCAGCTGGTCTCCAGCCTGGCCGAGGCCGACGCCGCGGCCACCGCGGCCTACCTCTCGGGGCGCCAGGAGGACCCCGAATCCCGCCGGCTCTACGAGCAGGCCCTGGCCCGGGCCAGCGCCCAGATCCAGGACGTGTCCGCCCTCATCGGCGACGACCCGGCCACCCACGCCGGCCTCAAGGAGCTGTCGGTGGCCGTGACCCGGTACGCGGCCCTGGTGGAGGCGGCACGGGTCACCAACCAGGCCGGGGTGCCGAATTCCGAGCGGTACCTGGTCGATGCCCTCAACCTGCTGGCCGCCACGGTCGCCGACGACGCCACCCTCCTCACCGCCACCACGCAGGCCCGCTTCGAGCGCGACGAGGATCGCCGCGACACCGGCGTGCTCCCCGCGGTGGCGGTGGCCGTGCTGGCCCTGGCCGTGCTCGTGGCCGCCCAGCTCTGGGTCTTCCGCCAGAGCCGACGGCTGCTGAACCTGCCCATGGCCCTGGCCACCTTGCTGCTCGTCGGCACCATCGGCTGGTTGGCGTACGCCACGTTCCAGTCCGGCAGAGAGATCGAGCAGGCCCGCTCCGACGGCTACGACTCGATCACCCTGACCTCGCAGATCCAGACCACTGCCTACCGGGCCAAGGCCGACGAGACCGTCGCCCTCATCGCCAACGACCCGGCCCGCCGGGCCCGCGCCGCCTCCACCGCCCAGACCCTGCTCTCCGGCCAGGCCACCCCGGCCGCGGTGGAGGCCGTGCGCCAGGGCGGATCGCCGGGGCTGGCCGGGCTCCTCACCGACGCCGCCGCGGTGGCCGACTCCGACCGCGAGCGGGCGGCGGTCGCCGAGATGCTGGTGCGGTGGCAGCGCTACCAGGACACCGCCGCCCAGCTGCGGGCCACCACCGACGCCGCCCAGGCCCGGGCCGTGGCCGTGGGTCCGGCGAGCGCCACGTTCAACGGGTTCAACTTCTCGGTCGAGTCGGTCCTGAGCGACAACCGCGACCAGTTCCTCGAGGGGCTGGCCTCTGCCGCCCGCCGCCTCGGCAGCCTCAGCCTGGTCACCCTGTTCCTGCCCCTGGTGGCCGCCATCGGCGCACTCGGCGGCCTCCAGCTCCGCATCAACGAGTACCCGTGACGGCGCTCGGTCCCCGGCTCAGCCGCCGGCGGTTCCTGGCCCTGACCGCCGCGGCGGTGGCCGCCGGCGCCTGCACCAGCGGCCGCAGCCTTCCCGACTTCAGCGGCCAGCTGCGGGTCCTCAACTGGTCGGACTACATCGACCCCGACACCGTCGACCGGTTCCAGCAGGCCACCAACATCCCCGTCGACTACGTCGAGGAGTACAACGGCAACGAGGAGGCGTTCGAGACCCTTTTCGAGCCCACCCTGGGCCGCGGCCGCCCGACCGGCTACGACGTGATCGTGCCCACCTACTGGGCGGTCAACCGCCTGCTCGAGCGGGGATGGCTCCAGCAGATCCCACTCGAGCGGGTGCCCAACCACGTGAACATCGAGCCCGCCTACCTGGGCATGCCGTGGGATAGGGGTGCCCGCTTCCACATGCCCTGGCAGGTCGGGATCACGGGCATCGCCTACAACCCGGCCCTCACCGGCGGGCGCGAGGTGCGGGCGGTGAACGACCTGTTCGAGCCCTTCCTGCGCGGGCGGGTGGGGATGGTGTCCGAGATGCGGGAGACGGTCGGCCTGGTCATGCTCACCCAGGGCGCCGATCCCTCCCGGGCCACCGAGGAGACCGCCGAGCGGGCGCTGGGCCGGCTCGAGCAGGCCAAGGCCGACGGCCAGATCCGCCGGTTCACGGCCGACGAGTTCGTCGACGCCCTGAGGACCGGCGAGTTCGCCGCCTGCCTGGCGTGGTCGGGCGACATCATCCAGCTCCAGCAGGAGCGGCCCGACATCCGGTTCGTCATCCCCACCGAAGGGGCGATCCGGTGGTTCGACAGCATGGTGATCCCCGTCCGTTCCGGAGGCGGGGCGGCCGCCGCCGACTGGATGAACTTCGTGTACGACCCGGCCAACGCCGCCCGCATCACCGCCGCCGTGCAGTACATCAGCCCGGTGCTCGGCGTGCGGGAGGAGCTGCAGCGAGCCGGTGGGGCCTCGGCCCAGCTGGCCCAGAACCCGATCCTGTTCCCCGACGACGACACCCGGCGGCGGCTGTACTTCTGGGCCGGCCTGGACAGCGCCACCGAGGACGAGCTCCAGGAACGCTTCTCGGCGATCACCGGTTGATGGGCCCCGGCCAGGCCATGCCCGACCAGCCGGCGTCCATGCACAGCTACCACCCCGAGTTGGACGCGTTCGCCGACCAGGTCGTCGCCTTCGCCCGCCGCCGCATGTCCGCCGACGCCCACGGCCTGGCCCTGGGCCATCCCCGGTCGCCGGTCGAGCTCGACGCCGCGGCCGGCGTCTCCATCACCGAGGACGGGTTGGGGGCCGGCGAGGTCCTGCGGGTCTTCACCGACGTGCTGGAACCGGCGTGCCTCTCGTCCGACCACCACCGGTACATGGCGTTCGTCCCGTGCGCACCGAGCGAGGTGTCGATCCTGGCCGACCTCGTCGTCAGCGCGTGCTCGATCTACGCCGGGTCCTGGCTGGAGGGGGCCGGGGCGGTGTGGGCGGAGAACCAGGCCCTGCGCTGGCTGGTTGACCTGGCCGGGCTGCCCGAGGGCGCGGGCGGCGTGTTCGTGTCGGGAGGGACGGTCGGCAACCTCTCGGCCCTGGTCGCGGCCCGGGCCGCGGCCCGCGCCCGCACCGGGCGCACCGGGGACTGGGCCCTGGTCGTGGGCGAGGCGGCCCACAGCTCGATCGGCGCGGCCGCCGAGGTGATGGACGTGGAGCTGGTGACCGTCCCTGGCGACCGTCTCACCGGCGACGCGCTGGCCCCGGTCCTGGCCGGTGTGGCCGACCGGACCTTCGCCGTCGTCGCCACTGCAGGGTCGACCAACCTGGGGCTGGTCGACGACCTGGCCTCGGTGGCCGAGGTGTGCCGGGCGCGGGGCACGTGGTTCCACGTCGACGGCGCCTACGGCGGAGCGGCGTTGGCCGCGCCGTCGGCCCGGCACCGCTTCGCCGGGATCGAGCACGCCGACTCCTTCATCGTCGACCCCCACAAGTGGCTGTTCGCCCCGTTCGACGCCTGCGCCCTGCTCTACCGCGACCCCACCGTGGCCAAGGCGTGCCACGCCCAGCACGCCGACTACCTGGAGATCCTGTACGGGGCGGAGTGGAACCCTTCGGACTACGCCGTGCACCTCAGCCGCCGGGCCCGCGGCCTGCCCCTGTGGTTCTCGCTGGCCGCCTACGGGTCTCGGGCCTACGCCGAGGCGGTCGAGACCTGCCTGCGCACGGCACGGGAGGCGGCCGAGCTGGTGCGGGCCGCGCCCCACCTCGAGCTGGTGCTGGAACCGGAGCTGTCGGTCGTCGTGCTGCGCCGCACCGGCTGGAGCGCCGAGGACTACCGGTCGTGGTCGCTGGACCTGCTCCGCCGGGGTGACGGGTTCGTGGTGCCCTCCGCCCACCAGGGCCAGCCCGTCCTGCGCCTCTGCATCGTCAACTCGCGGTCGTCAGCGGCCGACGTGGCCGCCATCCTCGACTCCATGCGCTGACCCGGGTCGCAGCATCGCCGGGTGGAGCAGGGTGGCCCGGCCCCGCCGGTAGAGGCGGGCCGGGCGCCCCCCGTCCCGCGTCGTGGCCCGATCGGTCTCGACGACGAACCCGGGCGTCCCCGTGACCTTCCGGTGGAAGTTGCGGGGGTCCAGGAGAGTGCCCCACACCGCCTCGTAAACCCGGCGGAGCTCGGCGATGGTGAACTCCTCGGCGCAGAAGCTGATGCCGAGCGGGGAGTACTCCAGCTTGGCCCGAGCCCTCTCGACGCCGTCGGCGAGGATCGTCCGGTGGTCGAACGCCAGCCGGGCCGACTCGCCCAGGGACTCCCGCACGGGCACCCACCGGGCCTCGGCGGCGTCGGTGCCCGCCGTCGCCCCCTCGAGCCGCGGGACCAGGGCGAGGTAGGCGACGGTGACGACCCGTCCCCGAGGGTCGCGCCTCGGCGCGCCGTAGGTGGCGAGCTGCTCCAGGTGGGCCCGCATCGACACGACGCCGGTCTCCTCCCTCAGCTCCCGCTCGGCCGCGTCGAGCAGGTCTTCCTCGTCGCCGACGAAGCCGCCCGGCAACGCCCAGCGCCCCCGGTACGGCGGCACGCCCCGCCGGACCATGAGGACGAGCAGCTCGTCGTCCCGCACGGTCAGCACGACCAGGTCGACGGTGACGGCCGCGTTCATGGGGAGCCCCGATGGCACGATCCCATACTAATCGTCCGGTTGACGACAACGGCAAGGGTCTATTATCGTCTCCATGACGAGAAGGAGACACCGCATGGCTGACATCGCCAGGTTCCTGTTCCTACGCCACCTGCGTGCCAACCCGACGACCCACGTCCGCCACCTGAGCAACGGCCGCCTCGTCCACGACGGAGCCGGGCAAGCCTTCTGGTTCCGGCCCCTGACCGCCGCCCTCAGCGAGATCCCGGTCGACGACCGTGAGCAACCCCTCCTCTTCCACGGTCGCACGCTCGACTTCCAAGACGTCACGGTCCAGGCCACGGTCACGTACCGGGTGGCCGACCCTGCGGTCGCCGCCGCCCGCATCGACTTCGGCATCGACCCCGATACCGGCGCCTGGCGGGGCACGCCCCTGGAGCAGTTGGGCGGCCTCCTGACCGAGCTGGCCCAGCAGCACGCCCTCGACCTGCTGGCCTCCATGGGCCTGACCGATGCCCTGGCCATCGGGATGAGCGCGGTCCGGGAGCGGATGGCCGGCGGGCTGGCCGGCGACAGCCGGGTGGCGGAGACCGGCATCGCCGTGGTCGACGTCCGGGTCGTGGCGGTCCGGGCTGAGCCCGAGGTCGAGCGGGCCCTGCAGACGCCGACCCGGGAGCGCGTCCAGGAGGACGCCGACAAGGCGACCTACGGCCGCCGCGCCCTCGCCGTGGAGCGGGAGCGGGCGATCTCCGAGAACGAGCTCCAGAGCCAGATCGAGCTGGCCCGGCGCACCGAGCGCCTCGTCGAGCAGCGGGGCCAGAACGAGCGCATGCGAGCGACCGAGCAGGTGCTGGCTAGCCGGATCGAGGCCGAGGGCGAGGCCGAGCGGCGGCGCCTGTTGGCCGACGCCCAGGCCGACGCCACCCGCGCCGTCGGCATGGCCGAGGCCGACGCCGAGACGGCCCGGCTGGCCGCCTACCAGGCCCTCGACGCCGCCACCATCGTCGGCCTGGCCCTCAAGGAGCTGGCCGCCAACCTGCCCCAGATCGGCACGGTCACCGTCACGCCGGACCTGCTCACCCCCATCCTGGCCCGGCTGGGCGCGGGCCGCGACGGGGCATGACCCTGGCGCCGCGGGCGGTGGTCATCCACCGCCGGACGGAGCTCGAGGAGCTCGTCGCCCGCCACGGCACCCGCCAGCAGGCCGCGTTCTTCCTCCGCACCCGGAGCCGGGGCCTCGAGGAGGTCGAGGCCCGCCACGCCGCCCAGCAGGAGGCGCTCGCCGCGGTGGCCGGCGCCATCCCCCTCGAGTGGCGGCGGGGCCGGGTGGAGCGCGCCGACCTCGGCCGGTTCGTCTTCGGGGCCGAGGACGTCGTCGTGGCCGTCGGCCAGGACGGCCTGGTCGCCAACGTGGCCAAGTACCTCGACGGCCAGCCGGTCGTGGGCGTGAATCCCGACCCCGCCCGCAACCCCGGCGTGCTCGTCGCCCACCGGCCGTCGGCGGTCGGCGACCTGCTCGTCGCCCTGGGTGGGTCGGACGGCGCCGTGCCGATGCAGTCCCGGACCATGGTGCAGGCCCTCACCGACGACGGCCAGGCGCTCCTCGCCCTCAACGAGATCTATGTCGGCCATCCCAGCCACCAGTCGGCCCGCTACCGCATCCAGCCGCCGGGAGAGGGCGGGGAACGGCACTCGAGCTCGGGCATCCTCGTCGGCACCGGGACGGGGTCGACCGGGTGGTGCCGGTCGGTGTGGCTCGAGCGCCACAGCACCCTCGACCTGCCCGCGCCCGAGCAGGACCGCCTGTGCTGGTTCGTCCGGGAGGCGTGGCCCTCACCGGCCACCGGCACCGTTCTCACCGAGGGAACGCTGGGCCTCGACGAGGGCCTGCAGGTCGTCGCCGAGTCGGATCTGGTCGTCTTCGGCGACGGCATCGAGAGCGACGCCATCGCCCTCGGCTGGGGGCAGGGCGTGACGGTGTCGATCGCCGGCCGCCCGCTTCGACTGGT
>JBOGIE010000117.1:0-8605 GCA_050742435.1 Acidimicrobiales bacterium
TCGGTGCGGTATATGACCGCGAATCGCCCACTCTCAAGTTGGCTTGGGCAGGTCAGCTTGGCTTGGGCAGGACTCGCAGGCCGAGCTCGGCCAGCTGGGCGGGGTCGACGGGGCCGGGGGCACGGGTGAGGGGGTCGACGCCCGACTGGGTCTTGGGGAAGGCGATGACCTCGCGGATGTTCTCCTCGCCGGCCAGGATGGCGACCAGGCGGTCGATGCCGAAGGCGAAGCCGGCGTGCGGCGGGGCCCCATGGCGGAAGGCGTCGAGGAGGAAGCCGAAGCGCGACTGGGCCTGCTCGGGGTCGATGCCGAGGAACGAGAAGATCCGCTGCTGGATGTCGGGACGGTGGATACGGACGCTGCCCGACCCCAGCTCCCACCCGTTCAGCACCAGGTCGTAGGCCTGGGACCGCACGGCCAGAGGGTCCGAGTCGAGGCGGTGGAGGTCCTCGGGGTGGGGCATGGTGAACGGGTGGTGGGCCGGGATGGGCCGCCCCTCCCCGTTTAGCCCCTCGAACAAGGGGAACTCGGTGACCCAGACCAGGTGCAGACCACCCACGTTCACGGGCGGGCGGCCCAGCTCGAGGCGGAGCAGGCCGAGCACGTGGTCGACGGTCCGCCGCTCCCCTGCGGCGATGAACAGGAGGTCGTCGGGCTCGGCGGCGAAGGTCTTGCGCAGGGCGAGCTGCTCGTCGTCGGAGAGGAACCTGGTGACCGGGGAGTTGAGGGTCTCGCCCTCGACCCTCATCCACACGAGCCCGCCTGCGCCGGCCTGCTTGGCCTGGTCGGTGAGGCGGTCCAGTCGGGCCCGCCCCATCCCGCCCTCGCCCGGCACCCGGATCCCCTTCACGCAGGGCGCCTGGAAGGCCCGGAACGACGTGCCCGCCACCGCCTCGGTCAGCTCGACCAGCTCCAGCCCGAAGCGCAGGTCCGGCTTGTCGGTGCCGAAGCGGTCCTGGGCCTCGCGCCAGGTCATGCGCGGGATCGGCAGGTCGACGGTCACCCCGGCGGCACGGATGGCGGCGGCCACCGCCTCGGAGATGAAGGCGATGACGTCGTCCTCGTCGGCGAAGGACGCCTCGGCGTCGAGCTGAGTGAACTCGAACTGGCGGTCGGCGCGCAGGTCCTCGTCGCGCAGGCAGCGGGCCAGCTGGTAGTACCGGTCGACGCCGCCCACCATGAGCAGCTGCTTGAACAGCTGGGGGCTCTGGGGCAGGGCATAGAAGTTGCCCGGCTGCAGGCGGGAGGGCACGACGAAGTCGCGCGCCCCCTCGGGAGTGGACGCGATCAAGGTGGGCGTCTCCACTTCGACGAACCCCTGCTCTTCCATGGACCGGCGGATGGCGCTGCTCACCGCGGCCCGGAGGCGGAGGTTGCGCTGCATGGAGGACCGGCGGAGGTCGACATAGCGGTGGCGCAGGCGCAGGACCTCGTCGGCGTCGACCCGGTCGGTGACGGGGAACGGTGGCGGCTCGGCCTGGGAGAGAACTTCGACGGTGCAGTCGCCCACCTCGACGTCGCCGGTGGGCAGGGCGGGGTTGGCCGTGCCCTCGGGGCGGATGCGCACCGTCCCGGTCACCCGGACCACGTACTCGGAGCGGATGTCGTGGGCGCCGTCGACCACGCACTGGACGATCCCGGTGTGGTCGCGCACGTCGACGAAGGCCAGGTGCTCGCCGTGCTCGCGGCGGCTGGCGACCCAGCCGCAGACGCTCACCGCCTGGCCGGCGTGTTCCGGGCGCAGCTCGCCGCAGAAATGGGTGCGCATCATGAGAGGAGCTCCTGGACGTGCTTGAGGACCTCCGCCCGGTCGACGGTCTGTTGGTCGCCGCCCCTGAGGTCGCGCAGGGTGACCGTTCGCGACGCCGCCTCCTGCTCGCCGACGACGATCGCCAGCCGGGCGCCCGACCGGTCGGCCGCCTTGAACTGGGCCTTCATCGACCGCCCGTCGAACGACCGGTCGGCGCCGATGCCCGCGGCCCGCAGCTCCTGGGTCAGGGCCAGGGCGGCGGAGCCACCGGTGGTGTCGACCACCCAGACGTGGACCGCCGGCGCGGGAAGGGGAAACACACCCTCGGCGTCGCAGGCCAGCATGAGCCGCTCGATGCCCAGCCCGAAGCCGATGCCCGGCGTGGGCGGCCCGCCCAGGGCCTCGGCCAGCTTGTCGTACCGGCCCCCGCCCCCCACTGCGTTCTGGGCCGACTCCAGCGAGTCCGCAGCCAGCTCGAACGTGGTGCGGGTGTAGTAGTCGAGGCCCCGCACTAGCCGGGGCTGCAGCGTGTAGGCGATGCCGAGCGAGTCCAGACCGGCTCGGACCCGGTCGAAGTGGGCGGCGCACGCCTCGCAGAGGAGGTCCACCAGACGGGGCGCCTCCGCGGTGGCGGCGCGGCAGACGTCGCGCTTGCAGTCCAGCACGCGCAGCGGGTTGGTCTCGAAGGTGCCGGCGTGCTCGTCGCAGAGCTCTTCGCGGGCCAGGCACTCTCGAAGGACGTCGAGGTATGCCGGCCGGCAGACGTCGTCGCCCAGCGAGTTCAGCAACAGCGTCACCCGGCTCAGGCCCAGCTCGGCGCACACCGACCAGGCCAGGGCCAGCACCTCGACGTCCAGGTCGGGGTCGTCGGTACCCAGCGCCTCGACACCGAGCTGGTGGTGCTGGCGGAAGCGGCCGGCCTGGGGTCGCTCGTACCGGAAGTTCGGGGCGACGTACCAGGCCTTGAACGGGGGCGTGGGCCGGTGCTGCACGTAGGCCCGCACGACCGACGCCGTCCCCTCCGGCCGCAGCGCGACCCGACGCCCGCCCTTGTCCTCGAAGTCGTACATCTCCTTGCGGACGACGTCGGTGCCCTCACCGACCCGTTCGAACACGCCGACGTCCTCGAACATCGGGCTCAGCACCAGCCCGTACCCGGCACGCTCGACGCCCGACGCGAACCGCGCGACCAGGCGCTCCCACCGCGCCGATTCGGGCGGCAGTACGTCGCGGGTGCCCACAGGGGCGCGGAACTCGGTCATCGCAGGCAAAGCTACCGGGTGCCGGAGGAGGGCCGGCCGGCTTAACGGCGCTGGCCGGGCAGGATCCGGTAGGCGTCGAAGACCGAGTCCACCCGCTTCACCGACTTGAGCAGGGCGTCGAGATGGGACGGGTCGGCCAGCTCGAAGTCGAACCGCAGGCGGGCGATGCGGTCGGAACCGGTGTGGGTGGACGAGGCCACGATGTTGACGTGGTGGTCGGCCAGGGCGGTGGACACGTCGCCCAGGAGCCGGGCCCGGTCCAGGGCCTCCACTTCGATGGAGGCGACGAAGACCCCGGCGCGGGCGCCGTCCCACTCCACCTCGATCTGGCGCTCACCCATGCTGCTGGTGAGGGTCACGGCGTTGGCACAGTCTGCCCGGTGGACCGACACGCCCCGCCCGGTGGTGACGAAGCCGACGATCTCGTCGCCCGGGACCGGCGTGCAGCACAGCGCCAGGCGGACCATCACGTCGTCGAGCCCCTCGACGTGGACCCCACCGGTGCCGGCCACGCGTGACCGGGCCGGGCGGCGGACCGTGGCCGGGAGCTGCTCCTCGTGGTCGCCGCCCCGCAACTCCCGGGCCAGGCGCTGGGCCACCGACTGGGCCGACACGTGGTTCTCGCCGATGGCCTGGTGCAGGGCGTCGACGTCGGCGTAGTTGAGGTCGACGGCCACCTTGGCCAGCACGGCCGAGTTCGTCAGCTTCTGGACGGGCAGCCCCTCCCGGCGCATGTGCCGCACGAGGTCGTCGCGCCCGCTCTCCACCGCCTCCTCCCGCCGGCTGCGGCTGAACCACTGGCGGATCTTGTTGCGGGCCCTTGGCGTGACCACCACCTGGAGCCAGTCGCGTGACGGGCCGGCGCCCTCCACCTTGGACGTGAAGATCTCGACCCGGTCCCCGGACTTGAGCTTGGAGTCCAGCGGGACCAGCCGGCCGTTGACCCGGGCGCCGATGCAGCGGTGGCCCACGTCGGTGTGGATGGCGTAGGCGAAGTCGATCGGGGTGGCGCCCAGGGCCATGGTGACCACGTCGCCCTTGGGGGTGAAGACGAACACCTCGTCCTGCTCCAGGTCGACCTTCAACGACTCCATGAACTCCTGGGGGTCGTCGGTCTCCTGCTGCCAGTCGACGATCCGGTTCAGCCAGCCCACGTCGGTGACCGGCGCCGCCTCCTTGTAGTTCCAGTGGGCGGCGATGCCGTACTCGGCCCGCTGGTGCATCTCCCGGGTGCGGATCTGGACCTCGATGGGCTTGCCCTGGGGACCGACGACGGTGGTGTGCAGCGACTGGTACAGGTTGAACTTGGGCATGGCGATGTAGTCCTTGAACCGGCCCTGCACCGGCTTCCACGTGGAATGGATGGTGCCCAGCGCCGCGTAGCAGTCCTTCACGCTGCCGACCAGCACCCGCAGGCCGACCAGGTCGTAGATCTCGTCGAAGTCCCGCTGCTTGACCACCATCTTCTCGTAGATGCTCCAGTAGTGCTTCGGCCGGCCGATCACCTCCCCGTCGACCTTGACCTCGGCCAGCCGGCCCCTGACCATCTCCACCACCTGGGACAGGTAGATGTCGCGCTCGGGCGCCCGGTTGGACACCATCTGCTCGATCTCGGCGTAGCGCTTGGGGTAGAGGGTGGCAAAGGCCAGGTCCTCGAGCTGCCACTTGATGCCCGCGATCCCCAGGCGGTGGGCCAGCGGGGCGTAGACGTCGAGCGTCTCCTGGGCGATCCGCTCCTGCTTCTCCCGGGCCAGGGCGGCGATCGTCCGCATGTTGTGGAGCCGGTCGGCCAGCTTGATGAGCAGGACGCGGATGTCCTTGGCCATGGCCACGAGCATCTTGCGCATGGTGGCCGCCTGCTGGGCCTCCTTGGACTCGAAGCTGACCCGGTCGAGCTTGGTCACCCCGTCGACCATGGCCGCCACCTGGGCACCGAAGTCGGCGGTGACGTCCTCGATGGAGATGGCGGTGTCCTCGACCGCGTCGTGCAGGAGGGCGGCAGCCAGGGTGATGTCGTCCAGCCCCAGCTCGGCCAGGATGGTGGCCACGGCCAGGGGGTGGACGATGTAGGGGTCGCCCGAGCGGCGGACCTGGCCCTCGTGGGCCTCGGCGGCCACGTTGTACGCCCTCGTCACCAGGGAGGTGTCGGCCTTGGGGTGCCGGGACCGGTAGATGTGGACCAGCTCCCGGACGCCGTTGGGCACGGCGTTGGCCGTGCGCCGCCACGGCAACACCCGATCGGCGGTGGCCACTCCCCTCTGCCTTCCTACTCGTACGTCACGAGCGACACGACCTCATACCCCTCCAGCTTCTCGCGTCCGGCGAGGAACGTCAGTTCCACGGCGAACGCCAGGCCGGCCACGGTGGCACCCAACCGCTCGACCAGCCGCACGCTGGCCCGGGCCGTGCCGCCGGTGGCGATCACGTCGTCGACGATGAGCACCTGGTCGCCGGGTTTGACGGCGTCAGCGTGCATCTCGAGGCGGTCCACGCCGTACTCGAGGACGTACTCCTCGGTCTCGGTGCGCCAGGGGAGCTTGCCCGGCTTCCGCACGGGCACAAAGCCGGCGCCCAGGCGGTAGGCGACGGGCGCGGCCACGATGAAACCCCGCGCCTCGACCCCCACCACTTTGTCGATCCGCCGGGTGGCGAAGTGGTCGGCCAGGGCGTCGACGGTGAACCGGAAGGCCTCGGTGTCGCCGAGCAGCGGGGCCAGGTCGCGAAAGACGATCCCGGCCGTGGGAAAGTCGGCGACGTCCCGGATGCGGCCCTTCAGCCAGCCTGCGTCAGCCATGAGCCAGCCTACCCGGCAGCCACTCGGGCCGGGCGGAGCAGGGCGCACCTGTCCCGGGTGCGTCAGCGGCCGTCGTCGTCAGCGGCCGGGTCGCCCAGGTCCTCCCCTTCGTCCTCGTCCTCCTCCTCGGGAGGGCCGATCCGCTGGGTGACTGCGTTCCGCAGCACCCGGAGGGTCACACCGGGCGCCACCTCGACGGCCAGCGTGTCCTCGTCGACCGAGACGATGGTGCCGTAGACCCCGCCGGCGGTGACGACCTCGTCGCCGGCGCGCAGCGAGGCGATGACCGCCTGGTGCTGCCGCATGCGCCGCTGCTGGGGAAGGATGAGCAGCACCCACATGAGGGCAAAGGTGAGGAGGAGGGCGAGCAGGGGTCCCATGAGAGAAGAGGGCCGCCGAGCGGCCGTGGCTCAGGTTAGCCGTGCTGCCGGCGACGGGCGGGGTACACCCTCAGCGGAACAGGGCGGCCGGCGACGACCCCGGCTCGGGCGGCTCCAGGCCCAGGTGGGACCAGGCCGCCGGCGTGGCCACCCGGCCCCGAGGCGTGCGCTGGAGCATGCCCAGCTGGAGGAGGAAGGGCTCGTACACGTCCTCCACTGTCTCGGGTTCCTCGCCCACGCAGATGGCCAGGGTCGACAGGCCGACCGGGCCGCCTGCGAACCGCCGGCACACGGCCGAGAGGATGGCCCGGTCGACCTTGTCCAGCCCGGCGTCGTCGACCTCGAACAGGGCCAGGCCGTCGCGGGCCGCGGCCTGGGTGACGACCCCCCCGGCCCGGACCTCGGCGTAGTCGCGGACCCGCCGCAGCAGACGGTTGGCGATGCGGGGCGTGCCCCGGGCCCGCCGGGCCACCTCGTGGCCCCCCTCGGGGTCGAGCGCCACGCCCAGGATGCGGGCGGCCCGGGCCACGATGGCCTCCAGCTCCTCCACGTCGTAGTAGTCGAGCCGGGCCACGAAACCGAACCGGTCACGCAGGGGTCCGGTGATGAGGCCGGTGCGGGTGGTGGCGCCCACCAGGGTGAAGCGGGCGAGGTCGAGGCGCAGGCTGCGGGCCGAGGGCCCCTTGCCCAGGACGATGTCGAGCTGGAAGTCCTCCATGGCCGGATAGAGGACCTCTTCCACCACCCGGGGCAGCCGGTGGATCTCGTCGATGAACAGCACGTCGCCCTCGTCGAGGTTGGTGAGGACCGAGGCCAGGTCACCGGCCCGCTCCAGGGCCGGCCCCGACGTCACCCGCAGGGTCACGCCCATCTCGGCGGCCACGATGCCGGCCAGGCTGGTCTTGCCCAGGCCGGGGGGGCCGGCGAGGAGCAGGTGGTCGACCGGCTCCCCCCGCCGCCGGGCCGCCTCCAGGAGGATCTCCAGGTGCTGGCGGAGCTGGGCCTGGCCCACGAACTCGGCCAGCCGCCGGGGGCGCAGCGTCACGTCCTCCACCTGCTCCCCCGCGCCGGTGAGCGGTGTCAGCAGCTCGTTGCGGGTCACCGTGACGCGCCCAGGACCTGGAGGGCGGAGCGGACCAGGGTGGTGACGTCGCCGTCGGGCGGCAGCTCGCCCATGGCCCGGCGCACCTCTTCGGGCTGGTAGCCCAGGGCGGCCAGGGCGTCTCGCACCTCCGCTCGAGGCGAGCCGTTCGCCGCGGTGACGTCGGCGTCGACCCCGTCGGGCACGTCGAGCCGGGACTTCAGCTCCAGCAGCAGCCGGGCCGCGGTCTTGCGGCCCACGCCCGGCACGAGGGTGAGCGAGTCGAGATCGCCCTCGAACACCACCCGGCGCAGGTCCTCGGGACCGTGGGTGGACAGGATGGCCAGGGCCAGGCCCGGCCCGACCCCGTGGGCGCCGAGGAGCGACTCGAAGCAGTCCCGGGCGTCGGCGGTGGCGAAGCCGAACAGGGTGAGGGCGTCCTCCCGCACGTGCAGGTGGGTATGGACGACGACCTCGTCGCCGATGCCGCCCAGGGCCACCAGCGTGGCCGGCGACACCGAGATCCGGTACCCCACCCCTCCCACGTCCACCATGACCTCGCCCCGAGGCGAGCGGTGGACGAGCGTGCCCCGCAGGCGGCCGATCACCGCCGCACCGCCCCGATCCGCGCCCGCAGGGGGGCCATGGCCAGATGGCAGAGGGCCAGGGCCAGGGCGTCGGCCGCGTCGGGGGGGCTGGGCGCCTCGGCCAGCCGGAGGAGCGACTGCACCATGCGCTGTACCTGCTCCTTGGGGGCCGACCCGTAGCCGGCCACCGCCTGCTTGACCTCGTTTGGCGTGTACTGGACGACCTCGCACCCGGCCTGGGCCGCGGCCACGAGGGCCAGCCCGCTGGCCTGCCCCACCGACATGGCGGTGCGGGCGTTGGTCTGGAAGAACAGCCGCTCCACCGCCACCACGGTCGGCCGGAACTCGGCAACCAGGGCCCGCAGGTCGCGGTCGAGCGACGCCAGCCGGTCGGGAAGCGGCTCCGACGACGGCGTGGTGAGCACCCCCACGGCCACCGCCCGCGGCGTGGCGCCCGGCCCGCCCTCCACGCAGCCGTAGCCGCAGCGGGACACCCCTGGATCGATTCCGAGCACGAACATCAGTTCGTGGACTGTAGCGGACCGCGACGACCCCAGGGCGGATGGTTCTGGCTGCAGTTACCGGCGTCTGTGACGGGTAACTGCAGCCAGTTCGGTTCAGGCGCCGGCCTCGACCAGCTGGAGGACGTTGTCGGGGATGTCGAAGTTGGCGTAGACGGCCTGCACGTCGTCGTGCTCCTCGAGGGCGTCGACCAGGCGCAGGACCTTGCGGGCGTCGGCCTCGGACTCCA
>JBOGIE010000118.1:0-8554 GCA_050742435.1 Acidimicrobiales bacterium
GCATGTCGTTCGGCTCCGTGCCCAGCTGGGCGGCGACGATCTCGGCGTGAGCCCAGTCGGCCGGGCCGACCTGGAGCTCCAGCGCCGTCTCCTCGTCGAAGGGGTTCGCCACCAGGAAGGGCAGGAGCGCCGGCGCACCCGGGGCGACGGGTACGGCCTGGAGGTTGCGCTGGGCCCAGTGGCGGTCGCCGACCGGGTCGCACGTCGTGCCGGCCCGGTCCTGGGCATGGGAGACGGCAACGAGGAGGCAGATGTGGGCGGGGGCGGTCGGCGGGATGACGGCGGTCATCGTGGGCGTCCGTGTGGAGCCCGGCACCGTCCGGCTGGGCGGCACGGCCACGGCCGAGGCGGCGAAGAACCTGGGCTTGGCGAACCCGACCGTCGGGTCGCTCCAGTAGACCACCACCGTGGCGACCGACGCGCTGTTGCCGCCACCCGAGTTGCGAACGTCGACGGTGACGTCGAGCGGCTCACCGGGCCGGTAGGGGCCGGCGTGGATGGAGTCGCAGAGCCAGGACACGACTGCTCCCGGCAGCGGCCGCTGGTCGCCGGTGTCCCAGGACCCGCCGCCCGGGACGAAAGAGGACCAGTAGGGGATGCAGAGATACGGCCGCGTGTCGGGGTGGCCCTCCCGCTCGTGGTCACTCATCGCCGGCTCCTACTGCGCCTCGTAGGGAAGGACGACGACGGCGATGGGGTCGTCGTGGACCGAGCCGTCCGCCGCCCAGCACGCATGCCCGAACCCCCGGTCGGCGTCGAGATCGAGGTTCTGGCTGTCCTGCACCCCGGCAGCGATCTGCCTCCACAGGCCGAGGGCCACCGTGGTCGCGTCCAGTCGCTCGCCCGGGGTCAGGAAGACGTGGGGCCCCGCCTCGCCCGGGAAGGGGGAAGGCGTCTGGTGGGGGCGCTCGAGCTCCGAGGTCGGGTACCGGTGGTAGGCGCTCGGCGGGTCGGCCTCCTCCCGGTGGGGCCACGAGGTCTCGCCGGGCAGTGAGGTGAACTGGGCGTACAGCGGGAGCGTGGTGAGGTCGGTCGGATAGATCAGGCCGGTCACAGCAAGGAAGGCGCGAGCGCGGTCCATGGCCTCCCAGGCCTGGGTGTGGGCGTCGAACAGGATGCCGACGAGCTGTGCGGCCTGGCGCGATGCGGCGATCGCGGTCAGCTCGCTCTGGCCGACTCCGGGGTTGGTGGGATCGCGGGGGTCGGGCGGGTCCTGCTCCCACAGCTTGCTGAGGAGCATGTTGTCCCAGAAGGTGCACGGGTTGCCGTTCGCCCACTGGCCGACGCACTGGACGAACGCCTGGAGCAGGTCGATGAGGATGATGGCCAGGATGCCGATGCCGCAGCCCTTGGCGGCCTTGGCGCTGTCCGAGTTGCTGGGCTGGCCGGAGCCCGGCTCGCCCGCCCCGTGCTGGACGGCGACGCCGCCGTCGTCCTGTCCGACCACGTCGAAGTCCTGCGGGCGCAGCGACGGCGGCGGGTTGGCCGGGTCGCCGTACAACGCCGCCATCCAGAGTTGGCCGGGTGACACGGGCACGGCGGGCGCCGTGAAGTCGTCCAGCAGCGTGAGGTGCTCGACCAGCCGCCGGTAGCCGGTCTGCAGATCGGGGATGGGCAGCGTGGAGGTCGTGTCGAACGTCGCGGCCAGCGCGTCGAAGATGAACGGCTCCAGGCCGAGGGGAAGGCCGGGTGCCGGTCCGGGTGAGAACCGCACCTGTGCGGCCATGGCACCGGGGGAGAGGGCACCCGGATGGTTGGCGGCGAGCCAGCTTCCCACCGTGTTCCGGGCCAGGCGGTCGCGGTGGCGGTGGGTGCGACGGGGCCCTCCGACCGCGTGGCCGAGATAGGCGGAGCCGGCGACGTTGGCACCGTAGGCCGAGGCCGCCCCCACCGCGAAGGCGGTCGACCGCCTGTCCGCGGCCGTGCTGAACAGGGTACGAACGAAGGCGTCGGTGCGCCGCGCCAGCAGCAGGGTGCCCCAGTCCCACGCCTCGGTGCCGAGATCGTCCTGGCGCGGGTGGGCCGGAAGGTGGGCGAAGGCGGCGGCGTCGGCCCGTACGGCGTCGATGTCGAGGCGCATGAGGGCGACGGTGTTGGCGACCTCCTGGGCGAGGACGGCGGCCTCGTTGAACCGGTCGGCGGCACCGGGTGCGGCCGGGTCGTCCATGGCTGCTTCCAGATCGGACCGCGCCCGGCCGAGCTGGTCGCACACGGCCAGTCCCCGGCCCCACAGGTCGGCCGCCCGCTGGAGCAGCTCGACCTCCCAGCCGTCGGACGCGGCGTGGACCAGCAGGTGCTGCACGAACGCACCGAGCAGCGCCGCTCCGGGTTCGTCGGCCACCGCGGCCAGGGCCTCGTCCCTGGCGGCCGTGAGCTCCGGTTCGGGGAAGCCGGCGGCGGTCAGGGCGGCGACGAACTCGCTGAGCGCGACGCAGTTCCCGTGGTAGTCGAGCAAGACCCGCCTCCTTGCTGATCGGCCGGTCGCCGTCTACAGGTGCTCGGCCGCCGCCTTCTGCACGCCGGCGGTGATGACGTCCCAGTCGGCGCCCGGCTTGCGGGTCACGGTGACGAAGTTGTTCACGCCGAAGAGCGACTGCACGCCCTCGACGGCGAAGACCGCCTCGGCGAACGGGTTGCCCGCGGCCGCCTCGACGTTGGCCAGGTTGAGGGTGCCCGGCAGCTTCACGTCGAGGTCGTACTTCATGGCGTTGGGGTTCGGGGTCGGGGAAGGGGTGGCAGTGGCCATGGACCGGCATGCTACGCGGTCCCCGCGTGACCATCACTGTCCGGGCGCCATGCCGCCGTTACCGTGGGCGGATGCTGCACTGCGCCGGCGTCCGGCGGGTATGGTTCCGGAACACACGTTCGTAGGAGGGGACGCCGCGGTGAAGCCCGACACGCAGCCCAGTGGTCCTGCGGCCCCCGCGCCGGTCGTCTTCGGCGAGCCCCTCGGGTGCGAGGGCGTCCGGGAGGCCGCCCCCCCGGCCCTCCTCGACATGGTGGCGGCCGAGCCGCAGAAGGCGTTCCCGGCCATCGCCAAGGACCCGCTGGCCTGCGCCGAGCTCGACCTCGCCGTCCGGGGCCTGCCCACCGGCCACACGCTTCACAACCGTGACAGCCGGGAGATCGACCTCCCGGCCGAGAGCGTCGACCTGGTCGTCACCTCACCCCCGTACTGGACGCTGAAGAAGTACGCCGACCATGAGCGCCAGCTGGGCGACGTCGCGGACTACGACCAGTTCCTCGACGAGCTCGACGAGGTCTGGCGCCGGGCCTACGACGCCCTGGTGCCCGGCGGGCGCATGGTGATCGTGGTGGGCGACGTCAACGTCTCCCGCCGGGCCTACGGCCGCCACCTGGTGTTTCCCCTGCACGCCAGCATCCAGGAGAGGTGCCGGCTGCTCGGATTCGACAACCTCGCCCCGATCATCTGGTACAAGATCGCCAACGCCCGCTACGAGATGGGGGCCGGCGGCTTCTACGGCAAGCCCTACGAGCCCAACGGCGTGGTCAAGAACGACGTCGAGTACATCCTGTTCCAGCGCAAGCCCGGTGGGTACCGCAAGCCCGAGCTGGCCACCCGGCTGCTGTCCCTCATCGCCGCTCCCGACCATGCCGAGTGGTTCCAGCAGGTGTGGCGCATGGGCGGGGCGTCCACCCGCGACCACCCGGCCCCCTTCCCGCTGGCCCTGGCCGAGCGCCTGATCCGGATGTTCTCCTTCGTCGGCGACACGGTGTTCGACCCGTTCCTCGGCACGGGCACCACGTCGGCCGCCGCCGCCGGCTGCGGGCGCAACAGCATCGGCAGCGAGGTCGACCCCGGCTACTTCCTGCAGGCGGTGGAGCGGGTGCGCCGCTCGGTGAACGACGCCTGGCAGGCGGTCGCCGGCCTCTCGGCCTAAGAAGGGGCCGTGCGCAAGCCGGTCGAGCCCACCGGGCTGCCCCTGGTCGACGCCCTGGGCGCCCTGCCCACCCCGTCGATCGACGACTACTGCCGGGCCTCGGCCGAGTACATCCGCAGCGCGTCGACCGTGGGGGCCCAGAAGTCCAAGGCGGCCCAGATCCGCCTGTCGAACGGGCTGGCCGCGGTGACCATCGCCGACCTGCGGGGCCTCGGGCTCGACCTGACCCACGCGGTGGCCGGCGAGCGGGAGGTCGGGGGCGCCCTGCGCAGCGTCAAGGCCGACGTGTCCGAGGTGTCCGAGACCGACGGGCTGAAGCTGGCGGTGGAGATCAAGCCCGTCCACCTGGCCGTCGGCCGGGCCATCTGGAACCGGTTCGGCGACGTGCGGACGTTCGCGGTGAACGTCCACCTGAAGTTCCCGTTCGCGGTGGTGGGCGGCGTGCTCACCCTGCCGACCTCAGAGCGCATGGTGTCGGGCCGCGACGAGGCGTGGAAGCCCACCACCCACCTGGTCACCCGGGCCGTCGGCCGGTTCATGCGGGCGGGCGGGAGGCGGACCGAGGGCGACGCCGCCCACCTCCTGGAGGGCATCGCGGTGGTCGCCTTCGACCGGGGGACCGGGGCGCTGGAGCCCGACCTGCCCCCGGCCGGGTGCGGGCTGCGCTGGCCCGAGTTCATCGCCAACCTGGCCGACGCCTACCAGGCCCGCTTCGCCGAGATCTGACCGGCCCGGGCGCCGGTAGGTTGGGTGGGGCATGGACCCCACGATCCGGTTCACGGAGCTCGTGCAGGGACCTGAGGAGGATCTGCCCCTCGACGAGGCGGCGCTGCTCATCGCCGCCCACGCCCAGCCCGACCTCGACGTCGATGCCGAGCTGGCCGTGCTGGACGGGCTGGCCGCGGGGGTGCCGGAGCGGACCCTGGACGGCTGGCGCCGCCATCTCTTCGTCGACCTCGGCTTCTCCGGCAACGTGAAGCGGTACTACGACCCGTCCAACTCCTTCCTCAACGAGGTCGTGCGCCGGCGGCGGGGCCTCCCGATCACCCTCTCGGTCCTGGCCATGGAGGTGGGGCGGCGCATCGGCCTGCGGCTGGAGGGGGTCGGCATGCCCGGGCACTTCCTCCTCCGCCACGGCCCGGAGACCTACGTCGACCCCTTCGCCGCCGGACGGGTCATGGACCGCGAGGAGTGCGTCGAGCGCTTCCGGGCGGTGAACGGCCCCAGCCTGCCGTTCGAACCCGCCTACCTGGACCCGGTCGGGCCCCGGGCCATCCTCGCCCGCATGCTGAACAACCTGAAGTCGGTCTACGCGGCGCGAGGCGACATCGCCGCCCTGTCATGGGTCTTCGACCTGCGCATGGCCCTGCCCGGCGCCTCGCCCCTGGAGGGGCGGGAGTGGGCCCGGGTCCTGGGGGCCACCGGCCGGTTCGTGGAGGCGGCCAAGGAGCTGGAGGCGCTGGCCCACCTCCTCCCCGAGCACGAGGAAGATCTGCTGTCCGAGGCGTTCGCCTTCCGCGCCCGCCTCAATTGACCCCCTGGGAGGTGCCCCCGGTGCAGATGCCCAAGCCCACGGAGGAGGACAAGGAGCGGTTCCGCTCGCTGGTGCCGGACGACCCGAGGGTGGAGGTGAAGCCCATGTTCGGCAACCTGGGCGCCTTCGTGAACGGCAACATGTTCATGGGCCTGTTCGGGGCCGACGTGGGCCTGAAGCTCGACCAGGGCGACCGCGAGGCGCTGACCGGCGAGGGAGGCGGGCCGTTCGGCCCGGAAGAGCGGCCCATGGGCGGGTACGTGACCCTGCCGGGGGGATGGACGGCGGCCCAGGCCGGGCCGTGGGTCGGCCGGTCGCTGGCCCTGGTGGCCGCCCTTCCGGCCAAGAAGAAGAAAAAGCCGGCCAAGGGCTGATCGCCGGTCCCCGGGAGGCTGCAAGCGACCGTCAAGCGTCCTGCCAGCGCGGTGGGCGATAACGGACGTGTACACCCGCCACAGGAGGGGCCTCATGCGAATCGGGATCAGCGTCGCCCAATGCGACCGCCTGGCGCGCCCGGCCGCGGTCAGCGCCGCGGCGAGGGCCGCTGAGCAGCTGGGGTACTCCTCGGTCTGGGTGTGTGACTCGCTGCTCGACCCCGCGGGCGTCCTCGCCGCCACCGCGGCCATGACCGACCGGGTCCGCCTGGGCGCCAGCCTGCACCTCACCGCCGGGGCCGACCCGGCCTCCATCGCCCGGTCGCTGGCCACCGTCGACCTCATGAGCGACGGGCGGCTGTCGGTCGCCCTGGCCATGGCCCCGGGAGCCCCCGAGCACTGCCTGGACGAGGTCCTCGACGCCCTCGACGCCCTCGACGCGCGCGGGGACGGCGGCGGCCGCCCGACCGTCCTCCTGGACGGCCGGGAGCCGGCCGCCCTCGACCGGGTGGCCCGCCGGGCCGACGGCTGGGCGCCCGCCGGGCTCCCGGTGGCCCGCCTCGCCCCGCTGTGGGCCGGCCTACGGGATCTGGCCGCCGGCCAGGGCCGGGATCCTGACCGGCTCCAGCTGGTGGTGCCGGTGGGCATCGTCCTCACCGAGGAGGCGGTCGACGGGCCGAGGGCCAGCTACCAGGGCGACCTCGACCAGGTGGCGGAGGATGTCGACCTGATCCGCCGGGTCGGCGCCCACGAGGTGGTTCTCAGCCTGGACGGCGACCCCACCCTGGACCAGGCCCTGGACGGCTACGCCCGCATCGCCGAGGCGGCCGAGCTGCGGGGAGCGCGCATCGGGTAGCCCGGCGGCGGCCTCCGCGAAGCCGCGCAGTGGGCGGCCGCCGGGATCGTCGAGGGCGCGGTCGTCGCCGATGTGGGATCCGGACCGGGCGCGGTCTCAATCCTCACCGCTCGGCTCGTTGCTCCCGGCGGGCAGGTGTGGGCCGTGGACCAAGACGCCCAGGCGGTGGCCACGGCCGAGGCCCTGGCCGCCCAACTGGGTCTCGACAACGTGCGCTGCCGCGTGGGGGTCGCCACCGCACCGGGCCTGGAGCCAGGCACGTGCGACGTGGTGGTCACGCGCCACGTCCTCGCCCACAACGGCGGGCGCGAGCAGGAGATCGTCGACCATCTGGCGTCCTTGTTGAAACCGGGCGGGCACGTGTACCTCGTCGATGAGGAGCGGCACGGCTCGCGCGCTCTCCCACCCCGAGGCTGACCTCGACGATCTGGCCGAGCGCTACGGGCGCTTTCAGGCGGCGCGGGGCAACGATCTGTCAGTCGGGCTCCGACTCGGCGAACTGTTGAGGGGCGCCGGGCTGGAGCTGGTCGACCACCGCGGGTGGTACGAGATCTCGGAGAGTGATGCGGGTTCGGTGTAAGCCCTGCGTAATGGCCATCCCGGCGCGGTAGGCCGTCCCGGCTTCGGTGCGATGGCCGGCGGACTCGGCGCCCGGCGCCGGGTGGCAGCGCGACCGAAGTCATGGAGCACGGAACCTGACGGTGTTGTCGGTTGGGTCCGCGTCGACGCCCGCCCGATCCTCGACCGAAACCGTCACCTCGATGGCCTGATCGACAGAGACGTCGATGCGCCGCTCCTCTCGCGCTGGGAGCGGTCCGAGCCGGCACTCGTCGAGGTCGCCACGACGCTCGCAGGTGGTGCCGGCGACGCTCGTCGCGCCGGGGGGCACGACAATGATCCACACGTCGTCCGCCGGGTTGGGGCCGTCGTTGCGCACGGTCAGTCGGTGCACTTCGGCCTCCTCGCTCACCGAAACGCGGAGGTCGGTGGTGTGGAGCGACCGCTCCAGCCGGGAGCCCTCGGGGGCGCTCAGCCCGCCCCCGTCAGCCTCCGTGGTGGTGGAGCCGGGCTCCAGCGGGCCGCTCGCGTCGAGGCTCGCGCTGCTGCATGCAGTGAGTAGCAGCGCGAGCCCTGCGGCGGCTAGTTGAGCACTCGGACGCTGTCGCACCCGAAGAAGTGGAACGTGTCGGAGCCGACGGTGAAGGAGCCGAAGACGCAGGCTTCCGTATCGGCCGGCGTGAGGCTCGTCGCGTCGGCGGCGAAGTGCAGGACGTTGTCGGTGTCGCCATCTCGGGTCCTCTCGTCGAGCTCGAAGGTGTCCTCGAGATGGCTCCGTGCGTGGGTCTCTTCGGCCCCGCCGAGACCGCCGAACACCTCGCCCTCGGTGCCGAAGAACACCGAGAGGGGATCGATGGTTGTGGCGTCAAAGGCCAGCGGCAGGCCGTACTCACCTGCCGCCGTCGTCAGGACCCCGACGGGGACCGTGCCGTTCCTCGTGTTGATGGGGTTGCCACCACCGGGCTTGATGTTGATGGCCACGGGAACGACGCAGTCGATGTCGACCGACACCTGCGCCGTGTCGTTGGCCGCGTTGGGGTCGCTGTCGGCCGCGTTGGCCAGGGCGATCGAAACGTCGAACGTGAAGGTCTGCACTCCTGGCGTGACGCACTCGAGGGTGAACGTCTCCACCACCGACTGCAGGGTGCCGACCGTCAGGGCGGTCACGCCGCTCATCTGGCTGGCCGGGGCGACGGAGCCGCCCGGTGAGCTCCCGTTGGTGGTGACCACCGCGTCGATGGGCGAGCTGGGCCCGCCGTTGGACACTTCCGAGGTCACGGTCACGTCGAAGGACGATCCGATGACGGCCAGCGCCGGCGGCGCGTCGACG
>JBOGIE010000119.1:0-8438 GCA_050742435.1 Acidimicrobiales bacterium
TCGGTAGATTCGACTACAGCCACGACGAAGGGTCCCGACCCGGCGACTCGCGGTAGAGCCACCGGGAAGGGTTGTCGCCAGCGGCCTCAAAATACAAACTTCTGCCCCAAAAGTCGACTCTTTGTCGTCTGTCGCCTGATCAAACTCGGAGCGTAGCCGACCGGCCACGCTCGTCGCACGCCGCCGCTCCGCGTCGCACTCCCGGATCCGTGGAGCCCCCGTAGTGACCGTCCCCCGATTTCCGATCGCCTTCGCCGGCGGCCAGGTCGCCCTGGCCGTGCGGGCCGGGCCGGGCACGGATCTCCCCCGGGCGCTCCGCGCCATGGGCCTGACGACCGGCGTGCCCGCCATCGTGGCCGTGTCCGCCGGGTCCCGGCCCGGCCAGCTGTCCCGGCTGGGCCCGCTGGTCCGGAAGGTGCTGGTCAAGGTGGCCGAGGCGGTGGAGGCCACGGTGGTCGACGAGGGCGACGCCGCCGGCGTGGGGGCCCTTCTCGGCGACGCCCGGCGGCGGGCCAAGGCCGGCTTCCCCCTGGTCGGGGTGGCTCCGGACGCCGCCGACCCCTCCCGGCTCGACGCCGAGCACACCCACTACGTCTTCGTCCCCGGCGACGGCGGGCGGCAGGTGGCCCGGTGGGTGGCGGAGGTGACTTCGGCCGTGGCCGGGGGCAACCGCTCGGTCGCCCTGGTGGCCGCCGGGGGCGAGCCGGCCTGGGAGTCGGTGGCCGCCCACGTCGAGGCCGGGCGCCTGGTCATGGCCGTGGCCCGCAGCGGGGGGGTGGCCGACCAGCTGGCCGCGGCCCTGGCCGGGCGGGCGGGCGACGGCCGGGCCCGGGCCCTGACCGGCTCCGGCCAGGTCTGCGCCGTGGACCCCGGCCGGGGGGCCACCCACGTCGCCGACACCCTCCGCAGCGCCCTCAGCCGCCCCGACGCCCTCGGCCCCGGACCGCCCCTACCGCCCAGGCGGTGATCCGGGTGGTGTAGTGGTGAGGTGCTGCGCATCTCCCTGGCCGGCTCGGTGGCAGTGGAGTCGGACGGGGCCACCGTCGACACCGCCGGGCTGGGCCGGCGCGGGCGGATCGCCCTGGCCTACCTCGTCACCGAGCGTGACCGGCCGGTCACCCGTGACCAGCTGGCCGAGGTGCTCTGGGGCGACGACCTCCCCCGTTCGTGGGAGACGTCGCTGCGGGGTATGGCCCAGCGCCTGCGGGGGCTGCTCGGCGCCGCCGGGCTGGTGCCCGGGGACGCCCTGACCAGCGCCTTCGGGGTCTGGCAGCTGCACCTGCCACCGGGAACCGCGGTCGACGTGGAGGCCCTGCCCGGGGACCTGGGCCGGGCCGAGGAGGCGCTGGTCGGGGACCGGGCCGAGGAGGCCCGGGCCCTGGCCGGGCGGGCGGCGGCGGTGGCCGGTCGGGGCTTCCTGCCCGAGGCCGCCGGCCCCTGGGTCGAGCGGCGCCAGGCCGAGCTGCGCGAACTGCACCTGCGGGCCCTCGAGCTGGTGTCGGGCGCGGCCCGCGCCGGCGGCGACTGGGCCGGCGCGGCGCGGGCCGCGGAGGAGGCGGTGTCCCTGGAGCCGTTCCGGGAGTCGGCCCACCTCCGGCTGATGGAGGCCCACGCCGCCGCCGGCAACCGGGGCGAGGCCCTCCGCGCCTACGAGCGGTGCCGGCGGGTGCTGGCCGAGCAGCTGGGGGTCAACCCGTCGCCCGCCACCGAGGCCGCGTACCTGGCCCTGCTGGGCGAGGAGCCGGCCGCCCCCGCCCCCGCCTCGCCCCCGCCCGCCCCACCCGTCACCAACCTGCCCCTGCAGCTCACCCGCCTGGTCGGACGCGACGACGAGCTGGCGGCCATCGAGAAGGCCCTGGCCGGCGCCCGGCTCCTGACCCTCACCGGCACCGGCGGGGTGGGCAAGACCCGCCTGGCCCTGGCCACGGCGGCCGGGCTGGCCGGCGACTTCGCCGACGGCGCCTTCCTGGTCGAGCTCGCCCCCCTGGCCGACCCCGACCTCCTCCCCCAGCAGGTCCTGGCCGCCCTCGGGCTGCGGGAGGAGGTGGGCCAGACCCCGGCCGGCACCCTCGCCGCCCACCTGCGGCCCCGCCACGTCCTCCTGGTCCTGGACAACTGCGAGCACCTGGTCGCCGCCGCCGCCGCCCTGGCCGAGGAGCTCCTGCGGGCCTGCCCGCGCCTGGCCGTGCTGGCCACCAGCCGCGAGCCTCTCGGCGTCCCGGGCGAGGCCACGTGGCGGGTCCCCTCGCTGTCCCCGGCCGGCGCCCTGGCCCTCTTCACCGAGCGGGCCCGGGCCGTCCGCCCCGATTTCACCGTCACCGGGGCCGAGGCCGCAGTCCTGGCCCAGCTCTGCCAGCGCCTCGACAACATCCCCCTGGCCCTCGAACTGGCCGCGGCCCGCACCAGCGCCCTCTCGGTGGAGGAGATCGCCGGCCGGCTGGACGACCGCTTCCGCCTCCTTTCCGGCGGCGCCCGGACCGCCGTCCCCCGGCAGCAGACGCTGCGGGCCATGGTCGACTGGACCTACGACGCCCTCTCCGAGGCCGAGCGGCGGGTCTTCAACCGCCTGGCGGTCTTCGGGTCGACGTTCGACCTGGCGGCGGCCGAGGAGGTCGTCGCCGGCGACGGGGTGGAGACGGCCCAGGTGGTCGAGGTCCTGGCCGGCCTGGTGAACAAGTCGCTGGTGCTGGCCGAGCGCCAGGGCCCGGGCGGGCGCACCTGCTACCGGCTGCTGGAGACCATGCGCCACTACGCCCGCGAGCGCCTGGCCGAGTCGGGTGAGGCCGCCGCCGTCCGCTCCCGGCACCTGGCCCGCGCCGTCGCCCTGGCCCAGGCGGCCGAGGCCGGGCTGGAGGGGCCGGACCAGGCCGTGGTCCTCGACCGGCTGGAGGCCGACTACGACGACCTGCGCGTCGCCCTGGCCTGGGGCACGTCGGGCGGCGACCCGGAGCCCGCCCTGCGCCTGGCCACCGCCCTCGGCCGGTTCTGGGAGGTGCGGAGCCACCTGAGCGAGGGGCGGAGCTGGCTGGAGGCCGCCCTCCTGGCCGGCGGCGGCGGGGAGTCGCCCGGCCTGCGGGCCGTGGCCCTCAACTGGGCGGCGGTGCTGGCCCAGCACCAGGGCGACTACGCCGCCGCCCGGGGCCTCTACGAGCACAGCCTGGCCCTGCGCCGCCGCCTCGACGACCGCCCGGGCGCGGCCGCCGCCCTGGTCGGCCTGGGGAACCTGGCCGCCCTCCAGGGCCAGCTGGGGGCGGCCGGCGGGCACTTCGAGGAGGCCCTGGCCATCGGCCGCCGGCTCGAGGAGCCGCGGATCGTCGCCGCCGCCCTGACCAACCTGGGCTGGGTGGCCCACGCCCGGGGAGACCTGGGCGGCGCCCGCGCCCTGTACGAGGAGGCTCTCGCCGTCCGGGGCAGCCAGGGCGACGGCCACGGCACGGCCATGGTGATGGCCAACCTGGGCGACCTGGCCCTCCAGCAGGGCCACCTCGACCGGGCTGCCGAGCTCCACACCGAGGGCCTGGAGCGGCGCCGGCGGCTCGGCGACCGCTCCGGGGTGGCCGACTCGCTCGCCGCACTGGGCCGGGTGGCCCTGGCCCGGGGCGACCGGGCCCGGGCCCGAGCGCTGCACAGCGAGGGCCTGGCCGAGCGGCGGCGGGTGGGCGACCGCCCCGGCATGCCCACCTCCCTGGTCGCCCTGGCCGAGGTGGCGCGCCTCGACGGCGACCCCGGGACCGCCGCCGCCCTCCTCGACGAGGCCCTGGCCGTGGCCACCGAGCTGGACGACCGCCACTGCGTGACCATGTCCCTTCTCCACCTGGCCCGCCTGGCCCGGGAGCAGGACGACCCCGCCGGCGCCGACGCCCTCTACCGCCAGGCCATGCCCGCCCCCGAGGTCGAGGGCGGCGACATCCCCGCGACCGCCAACACCGCCACCTGGCTGGAGGGGGTGGCCGGGATGGCGGTGGCCGACGGGCGCCCCGAACAGGGCGCCCGCCTCCTCGGCGCGGCCGACGCCCTGCGCCGGACGATCGGCACCCCTCTGCCCGCCCACGAGGCCGCCGACCGCAACGACACCATCGCCGGCTGCAGCGCGGCCCTGGGCGAGGACCGGTTCCGCGCCCAGTTCGACGAGGGCGCCGCCCTTCCCCTGGCCGAGGCCGTGCGCCTGGCCGCCTCCTGACCGCTACGAGGCCGGTCTCGACCGGCGGCTGACGGCGAAGACGGCCAGCATGGCCAGCCCCATGCCGATGGCCAGCCCGGCGCCGATGAGGACCGGCCCGGGGACACCCGAGTCCCCCTCGTCCTGAGCCCCGATGGCCACCGGCGTGCCGTGCAGGTGCAGGCTGGCGAAGTAGGTGTCGTCGGCCGACCCGTCGTGGGTGCCGTTCCGGCTGTCCTGCCAGGTGAAGTACACGGTGTCGTCGGCGGAGACGATGCCGGTCGGCCCGTGGATGTCGGCGTTGCCCTGCCAGATGCCGAAGCGCCGGTCGATGATGCGGTCGGTGATCCTGATGCTCTCCGAGAACGTGCGGCCCTGGTCGAGGGAGTAGGAGTACCAGACGTCCTGATGGCCGATATAGGTGACGCCCGGCGAGGTGGTGGTGCCTGCGGGGATCGGGCTGTTGCGGTTGTCGAGCCACACCACGTCGACCCGCCCGTTCGGGGCCAGGGAGATGTTGGGATGCATGTGGTGGACGTTGGGGACGTCGGCGTCGCTGACCATCCGCCGGTCCTCCCACGTCCTGCCTGAGTCGCGGGACACCCGGATGTACACGTCGCGGTCGTCGGCCGGCAGCGCCGCCCGCGGGTCGGGGTGGCCGTACCAGATGGCGTAGAGGTTGTCCGAGTTGGGGTCGGCGCGCAGGGCCCACTTGCGGTTGTGGGAGAACGCCGAGTTGCCCTCCTCGATCTGCTTGGCCTCGGACCAGGTCTGGCCGTGGTCCGACGAGGAGCGGTACAGCACGGTTCGGATGGGGGGCGGCGGCGCCGGCTGGCCCTCGGGCGGCGGCACCGAGCGGCCCCGACCGGCGAAGGTCACATGGACGACGCCGTCGCCGTCGACCGCCGGCCGGCCCTCGTAGGAGCCCTGGGGGTCGCCCTCCCGCAGGGAGAACGGCGTCCCGAACGTCCTGCCCCCGTCGCTCGACGACGCGATCAGCGCCTTGTTGCCGGAGGGCACGTCGTCGTTCGTGTGGAACTGCATCCACGAGACGTAGACGTAGCGCGTGTCGCTCGGGTCGACGGCGACCCAGGCCCGGTAGTTGCGCTTGAGGCCCCGGTCGGCCTCAGGGGCCTCCGGCGCCTCGTAGACCCGGACCGTCGAGAAGGTCAGGCCGTCGTCGGTGGACTTGGCGAGCCAGATGTGGACCGGCCGGTTCGGCCGGTCGATGGTGGCGAACCTCGGGTCGCTGGCATGGAACCCGATGTAGAGGACGCCGTCGTCGTCGTAGGTCATGCTGTGGCTGATGTTCGAGTCCGGGTTGCCGCACGCGTCGGTCCACGGCGCGGTCATGGGGCTCCCTCCGGGCGACCACGACCGGCCGTCGTCCGCCGAGCGGTAGACGTCGATCGTCCGCTTGGTGCGGGCCTCGCAGTCGGCGATCACGAGCATCCCGTTGTTGGGGTTGCGGGCGATCAACGGTGTGGAGTGGCCGCGCGCCGGATCAGGGTTCGTCGACACCTGGACGGCGGCCGTGACCACCGGCCTGATCTCGTCACCCTCCTCCTGGGCGGTTGTGGCCGGCGCGCCGGCCACTGCCACCACCATCGCCGCGCCCAGCGCGGCCCACGACCGTCGACCTTGACGCACCGTGATCTCCCCCCCGTTCGACCCGGAACCGTTTGTCCTCGGGAAAGGTAACCGAAGAAGGGACGTTCAGGCCGGGCCGAGCTCGACCACGACCTTGACGTCGTCGTCGCGGCGCTCCAGGGCCTCGGCCCAGCCGTCCAGGGCCACCCGGCGGGTGACCAGGCCGGCCAGCCACGCCGGGTCGGCACGGGTCAGGGCGTCGACCGCGGCCCGGTAGTGGCGGGCGTTGGCGTTCACCGACCCGAACACCACGTCGTTCTCCAGGACGATCTGGCGGTTGAGGGCCCCGGCGTCGACCCCGAAGGACCGGCCGCCCGACGACACGCCGGTGAGGCAGACGATGCCCGCGGGACCGGTGCAGGTGAACACGTCGAGCACGACCTGGCCCGCCCCCGTGCACTCGATCACCACGTCGGCCCCACCGCACGCCTCCTCGACCGAGCCGGAGTGGTACGTCGCCCCCAGCCGGCGCACCAGCGCCGGCTTGGGCCCCTCGGTCACCAGGTCGAGGACGTGGACGTCGTGGCCCCGCTGGACGGCCAGGAGGGCGGCCAGCAGCCCGATCGGCCCGGCCCCGGTGACCAGCACCCGGTGGGGGAACCAGGCGGCCCGGGCCCCGATGAGGTCGACGTGCTCCCAGGCCTTGGCCACCACGCTGGCCGGCTCGACCAGCACGGCCAACGGCCCCAGGGCCTCGGGCACCGGGACGGCCGCGCCCACCGGGAGGACGTACCGTTCGGCCGCGAACCCGTCCAGCTCCTTGATCCCGTGCTCGGTGTAGCGGCCGTTGCGGCACATGTCCCACTCCGCCACTGCGCAGGCCGGGCACGGTTCGGGGTCGGGGCGGCGCACGATGCCGACGACCAGGTCGCCGGGGGCCAACGCCGGCCCCGGCCCCGGGCCCTGGCCCGGCCCGGGCGCCTCGAGCACCCGGCCCAGGGACTCGTGGCCCAACACCAGCCGGTCGCGGCCGGGCGGCGCCCACCCGTACAGGCCGTCGACGATCTCCCGGTCGGTGCCGCACACCCCCACGGCCACCCCGGCGACGAGGAGCTCGCCCGCTCCCGCCGTAGGCTCGGGCCGTTCGTCGAGGCGGGCCGAGCCGGCCACGCCCGGGACCACGGTCAGCGCCCTCACGGTGCCTCCTGCCCCTCCTCGCTGCGCCGGTGGCCGGGCCCGAAGGTCTCCCGTGCCTCCCGGTGACGCCCGGCCAGGGCGTCGTTGTCGGCCAGCCAGAAGGTGCAGGCCAGGAACGCCCCCTCCCCCGGCGGCAGGCCGTCGACCCCCTCGTGGGTCTGGGGGTAGCGGTGGACGAAGCCGTCCTCGCACAGCTCCCGCTCGATGGCGGCGACGGTGCCCTCCATCCGCTCGTCGCCGGCGGGGAGGAAGCCGACCAGCGGCAGCATGAGCAGGGAGGCGTCCAGCTCGGCGCTTCCGTAGGACTGGGTGAAGGTTCGCCGGCCGGGGTCCCAGCCCCGGCCGCAGACCTCGGCCTTGATCTCGTCGCCCAGCCGGCGCCACCTCTGCGCCGGGCCGTCGGCGCCGAACCGCTCCACCGCCTTGACCGCCCGGTCGGCGGCCACCCAGGCCATGACCTTGGAGTGGGTGAAGTGGCGCCGGGGGCCGCGCACCTCCCAGATCCCCTCGTCCGGCTCCGTCCAGCGAGACTCCAGGAACTCCATCAGCGCCCGTTGCCGCGACCAGGCGTAGGGGTCCGGGGGCAGGCCGAACCGGCGGGCGACGTGCAGCGCGTCCATCACCTCGCCGAACACGTCCAGCTGGAACTGGTCGACGGCCGCGTTGCCCGTGCGCACCGGCCGCGACCCCTCGTAGCCGGGGAGCCAGTCCAGCTCGAGCTCGGGGAGCCGCCGCTCGCCGGCGCAGCCGTACATGATCTGCATGTCGGCCGGCGACCCGGCCACGGCCCGCAGCCAGCAGAACCGGTAGTCCCAGTTGCGCACGCCACCGAGCTGCTCGGGCAGCGACGTGGTGGCCGCGGCCACGATGCCGCCCGTGGGGCCGTAGGTGAGGCCTTGAGGGTGACCAGCGAGCGCACGACCGCGTCGCGCCACTCGCCCTCGTGCTGGCCGTGGTCCACCAAGTCCTGCCACCAGCGTTCGGTGTCGTCCAGCGCGTCGACGGCGTCGATGGCCGGCCCCGGGGGGTGGTGGGTCGGGTGCCACTCCAGCACGAAGGGGACCCGGTCTCCCGCGGCCACGTCGAACCGGGCGACCGTGCGCCGGCCCTCGCCGGAGGTCGGCACCGGCGTGTCCAGCACCAGGGCATCGGGCCCGGCCACCGCCGACAGCCGCCCGTCGTCCCGTCGCAGCCAGGGCACCGAGCGGCCGTAGTCGAAGCGGATGGCCAGCTCCATGGCCATGGGGACCCGGCCCTCGACGCCCTCGACGACGCGGACCAGGTCGGGATCCCGCTCCCGGGGCGGCATGCAGTCGACCACCCGGACACGGCCCTCGGGCGTGGTGAACGTGGTCTCCAGCACCGGCGAGTCGCCCCGGTACCGGCGCGACGCCGCCGTCGTCCCCCCGGCCGGGCCGAGCCGCCAGTACCCGTGGTCGGCGGTGCCCAGGAGGGCGGCGAAGCAGGCCACGGAGTCGAAGCGGGGTAGGCA
>JBOGIE010000120.1:0-8432 GCA_050742435.1 Acidimicrobiales bacterium
GCAACCCCGGTGACCGGGCGGCCGGGCTGGGCCCCGGCCCCCGCTACCTGCTCGGTGACGAGCCGGTGCGGTAGAGGTCACACCCGGTCCCCAGCCCGGTCCCAGCCGGCCCCCAGCATGAGGGAGGATGGTGGCCTCGTGATCGACGGCACCGACGGTACCGAAGGCGGTCTCTCCCGCCGCAACGTGCTGGCCGCCGGCCTGGGGGCGGCGGCGGCCGCCATCCTGGCCGCCTGCGGCGGAGGCGGGAGCGACGACTCGCCCCCGGGCGGAGCGGCCCAGGGCACCTCGCCGACCACCGGCGCGACCGGAGGGCCGGCGACCACCGCGGCCGCCGGCGGCGCCACCACCCTCGCCCCCACGCCGGAGTGTGCCGACGACGACGACGTCACGCCCGCCCAGACCGAAGGCCCGTACTTCAAGGCCAGCTCCCCCGAGCGGACCGACATCCGGGGCAGCGCCGGTGGCACCAGGCTGCTGCTCACCGGCACGGTGGTGACGACCGACTGCCGGCCCGTGTCCCGCGCCCTGGTCGACTTCTGGCAGTGCAACGGGGCCGGCAACTACGACAACTCAGGGTTCTCCTTCCGCGGTCACCAGTTCACCGACGGCGAGGGGCGGTACCGGCTGGAGACGGTCGTGCCCGGCCTCTATCCGGGGCGTACCCGCCACATCCACGTCAAGGTCCAGCCCCCGGGCGGGCGGGTGCTCACCACCCAGCTGTACTTCCCGGGCGAGGCCCGCAACGCCTCCGACGGCATCTACAACGAGGAGTGCGAGATCGACGTGCAGGACGCGGCCGGTGGCGGCAACGGCACGTTCACGTTCGTCCTGGCCTGAGTCGTCCCCTCACGCCCCGTCGCACGGCATGGGGACGTCCTCCACGCCGTTGTCCCCGTAGTAGCGGAAGTGCAGGACCCTGTGGGTCGACAGGGCCCGGATGGCCCGGTTGGCGTCCTCCCGCTCGTGGACGTGGACACCACAGGAACGCCCGGCCGTCGCGGGCGTACCGGACGAAGCGCTTGACCGCCTCGGCGTCGCTGGTGACCTGCCCGACGACCCGGCGCAGCGGGCCCTGCTGGGCGAGGTAGCGCTCCCGGTCCTCCAACACCTGGGCGCCGCTGTAGGCGCGGAGGTCGTCGTCGGGGAACCCCACGCCTTTCAGGGCGGTGCGGGCCCGTTCCGCCTCGCCGTCGTCGCCGAGCACGGCCACCAGGAAGTTTCGGGGGCTGAACACCCACGGGCGGGACCCCGGCTCGGGGTCGCTGTCGGTCATGCCCCACGGCCAGACCACCTCGTGCTTCTCCATGGCGGCGTGTCCCTTCCCCCTTCCGGCGCCCGCCATCCTGCCTCGCCGGGAAACGGATTGCACCGGTCCTATGCTGGGTGGTCCATGAGTGGAAAGCAGAGGTGACCGACAGCTTCGGGGCAAGGTCCACCCTCAGCGTCGCCGGGCGAGACCACCAGATCTACCGGCTCGACAGCCTCGACGACGTCTTCGGCGTCGCTCGCCTCCCCTACTCACTGAAGGTCCTGCTGGAGAACCTGCTCCGCCACGAAGGAGCGCCCTCGGTCGACGCCGACGACGTGGCCGCCCTGGCCGGCTGGAAGGGGGCCGGCGACCGCGAGATCGCCTTCCGCCCGGCCCGGGTGCTCATGCAGGACTTCACCGGCGTGCCGGCCGTCGTCGACCTGGCCGCCATGCGGGACGCCGTGGCCGCCCTCGACGGGGGACGGGTCGATCCCCTGCTGCCGGTCGACCTGGTGATCGACCATTCGGTGACGGTCGACGCCTTCGGCGGGCGCGACTCGTTCCGGCGCAACGTCGCCCTGGAGTACGAGCGCAACGAGGAGCGGTACCGCCTGCTCCGCTGGGCCCAGCAGGCGTTCGTCAACTTCCGGGTGGTCCCCCCGGGGACCGGCATCTGCCACCAGGTGAACCTCGAGTACCTCTCCCGGGTGGTGCAGCTCGACGCCGAGGGCCGGGCCTTCCCCGACACGCTGGTCGGCACCGACTCGCACACGCCGATGGTCAACGGCCTGGGGGTCCTGGGGTGGGGCGTGGGGGGCATCGAGGCGGAGGCCGCCCTGCTCGGCCAGCCGGTGTCACTGCTGACGCCCGAGGTGATCGGGGTGCAGCTCACCGGCGAGCTCCCCCCCGGCACCACCGCCACCGACCTGGTCCTCACCGTCACCGAGATGCTCCGGGGGCGGGGCGTGGTGGGGGCCTTCGTCGAGTTCTACGGGCCGGGAGTGGCGCAGGTCACGGTCGAGAACCGGGCCACCCTCGGCAACATGTCGCCCGAGTACGGGTCGACGGTCACCATCTTCCCCATCGACGACGAGACCCTGCGCTACCTCCGCTTCACCGGCCGGCCCTCCTCCCTGGTCGACCTGGTCGAGGCCTACGCCAAGGAGCAGGGCCTGTGGCACGAGCCCGGCTCGCCTCCGACCTACTCCTCCACCATGCAGCTCGACCTGTCCGAGGTGGAGCCGTCCATCGCCGGGCCGGCCCGGCCCCAGGACCGGGTCGCGCTCGGACGGGCCAAGGCCGCGTTCCGGGCCGCCCTGCCCGCCGTCCTCCCGGCCGGGACGGAAGAGGCCACCGCGGACGGGCTGCCGCGCCAGGTGGAGCCGGCCAGCCCCGAGGCGGCATCGGCGCTCTCGTTCCCCGCCAGCGATCCACCGTCGCCCACGCCCGTCCACACCGGGGAGGCGCCTCCCGGCCGTCCGCCGGGCCCGGCGCCGCTGGCCGCCGGCCGGGAGCGGCCGCGGGCCCAGGTGCCGGTCACCCTTCCGGATGGGCGCTCGTTCACGCTGGACCACGGGCACGTGGTGATCGCCGCCATCACCAGCTGCACCAATACGTCCAACCCCAGCGTCATGCTCGCCGCCGGCCTGCTGGCCCGTCACGCGGTCGACCGGGGCCTCGACGTGAAGCCGTGGGTGAAGACCTCGCTGGCCCCCGGGTCGCAGGTGGTCATGGAGTACTACGAGCGGGCCGGGCTCATCCCCGCCCTCGAGCAGCTCGGTTTCAACCTGGTCGGCTTCGGCTGCACCACCTGCATCGGCAACTCGGGGCCGCTCCAGCCGGAGCTGGCGCGCGCCGTCGACGAGGGGCAGCTGGCCGTGGCCTCGGTCCTGTCCGGCAACCGCAACTTCGAGGGACGGATCAACCCTGCCGTCCGCATGAACTACCTCATGTCCCCCCCGCTGGTGGTCGCCTACGCCCTGGCCGGCACCGTCGACATCGACCTGCGGGAAGAGCCTCTTGGCCAGGGTGCGGACGGGACCGACGTCTACCTTCGCGACATCTGGCCCTCACCGGCCGACGTCGACGCCACCGTGGCCTCCGCGGTGCGCTCGGAGATGTTCACCGCCACCTACGCCGCGGTCTTCGACGGCGACGAGCGGTGGCGCAGCCTGGACACCCCCTCGGGCGACCGGTTCGTCTGGGAGGACGGCTCCACCTACGTCCGCCACCCGCCCTTCCTCGACGGGCTCACCCAGGAGCCGCCGCCGCGGGCGGGCGACATCCTCGGCGCCCGCGCCCTGCTCTCCCTGGGCGACAGCATCACCACCGACCACATCTCCCCCGCCGGCGCCATCGCCAGGAACAGCCCGGCCGGCCTCTGGCTGCAGGACCACGGCGTGGGACCCGCGGACTTCAACTCCTACGGCGCCCGGCGGGGCAACCACGAGGTGATGATCCGGGGCACGTTCGCCAACGGCCGGATCCGCAACCGCCTGGCGCCCGGGACCGAGGGCGGCGTCACCCTGCATCTACCGGACGGCGAGGAGATGCCGGTGTACGAGGCCGCCGCCCGCTACCGCGACGAGGGCGTACCCCTCGTGGTCCTGGCCGGCAAGGAGTACGGGTCGGGGTCGTCGCGGGACTGGGCGGCGAAGGGCACCGCCCTGCTCGGCGTACGGGCCGTGCTGGCCGAGAGCTACGAGCGCATCCACCGGTCGAACCTGATCGGGATGGGCGTGCTCCCGCTGCAGTTCCTCGCCGGCGAGTCGGCCGCCTCCCTGGGGCTCACCGGACGGGAGCGCTTCGACATCCTGGCGCCCGAAGAGGCGTCGCTTTCACCGGTCGTCGTGGTGCGGGCCGACGACAAGGAGTTCCGCATGCGGCTGCGGATCGACACGGCCATGGAGCTGGACTACCAGCGCCATGGGGGGATCCTGCCGTTCGTGCTCCGCTCGCTCGCCGGCTGAGCGCCGCTCAGGGCGACAGCGCAGGAGCGGGCCGCAACCGGGTGACGAGGGGCGCCAGCGCGGTGGCGTGCTTGGCCAGCAGGGGCCCGGCGATGGCGGTGATGAGCACGTAGGCGGCGGCGAGGGCACCCACCTCCTCGCCGTGGGCGGCGGTGGCGCCCAGGCTGGCGATGACGATGGAGAACTCGCCGCGGGCCACGAGCGCGCTCCCGGCCCGCAACCGGCCGGGGATGGCCACGCCGGCCGTCTTGGCGCCGAACCACCCGGTGGCCATCTTGCCCAACCCGCCGACCACGGCCAGGGCCAGGGCGGGGAGGGCGACGTCAACCAGCGACTCGGGGTCGATCTGGAACGAGAAGAACAGGAAGAAGGTGGCCGCGAACAGGTCGCGCAACGGCCCGATCAGGGCGCCGGCCCGGGCCTGCACCGGGCCGGAGAGGGCCAGGCCGACCAGGAAGGCGCCGACGGCGGCCGAGACCTGCAGCTGCTCGGCCAGGCCACCCACGAGGAGGGTGATCCCGAAGACGGAGAGGAGCAGGGCCTCGTCCGTCCCGGGGGCTAGGGCCCGGCTCAGGACGTGGCCCCACCGCAGGGCCAGGCCCAGGATGGCGACGACCGCGGCGAGGGCGGCGGCCACCGTGGCCAGCGTCGCCGCCGCATCGCTGCCGGCGAGAAGGGCGGCGACCACCGGCAGGTAGGCAGCCATGGCCAGGTCCTCGATGACCAGCAGGTTGAGGATGGTCGGCGTCTCGCGGTTGCCGAGGCGGTCCAGGTCGGTGAGGACCTTGGCCGTCACGCCCGAGGAGCTGATCCAGCACACACCACCGAGGATGATCGCGGTCTTGGTGTCCCAGCCCAGGAGCCAGCCGGCCACCAGCCCGGGCACGAAGTTGACGACCGCGTCGAACACGCCGGCGACCGCGCCCGCTCGCAGTCCGTGGCGGAGCTCGTCGGCGGTGTACTCGAGCCCGAGGGCGAGCAGCAGCAGGAGGACGCCGATCTCCGCCCCGATGGAGATGAAGTCGGTGCTCAGGTCGAGGGGCGCGATGCCGCCGTCGCCGACGGCCAGGCCGGCGAGCAGGTAGAAGGGGATGGCGGTGATGCCCCACCGGCCCGAGAGCCGGGCCAGCACGGCGAGGCCGAGAGCCACCGCCCCCAGCTCGATGAAGGCCCGGGCCGCCTCGCCGCTGGCGGCGGCGAGTAGGGAGCTCACGCCCGAAGCAGGTCGCGCAGCTGCGTCAGTCCCTCGGACGTGCCGACGGCGACGGCGACGTCGCCCGGTCGCAGGCCGAACTCCGGCCCGGGGGCGGGGATGGTCTTGTCGCCCCGGAGCACGGCCACGATCGAGGCGCCGGTCCGTGTGCGGAAGCGGCCGTCGCCGATCGTCGAGTGCGCGGTCTCCGATCCGGCCGGGATGCTGACCCAGTCGATGGCCAGCCCCTCGATGCGCTGCACCTCGGCGACCGTCTCGCTCACGTGGAAGGCGCCGAGCAGCTCGGCCAGGGTGTGGGCGTCCTCGCCCCCCAGATGCAGGATGGTCGTGCAGGCGTCGGGGTCCTCGGGGCCGTACACCACCAGCTCCCTGCGGCCGCTGCGGTGCGACAGCACGCCCACCCGCTCCCCCTCGGTGGTCGTAAACTCGTGGCGGACGCCGACACCGGGCAGCTGGGTCTCGGTTACGTCGGGCATTGCGCCTCCCTTGCCAACTCGTCAGTCAGCGAAGTTTGGCCTGCCGGGGCGACCTCGCGCCCGTCGCGTCAGGCGGCGCGACGCGGCTTGAGCCGTGCGCCGGGAGGAAGGTGGCGCTGGGAGAGCACCCCCTCTGGGGGGTCGGACAGCGCTTCGACCGCCTCTTGTACCGCGGTCAGGAGGCTCTCCGGCCTGATGCTGAAGCGGGGATCTCTGCTCGCGATCTCAGCCAGGGCGTGAACCAGGGCGCCGGCGGCGGAATCGGCGGACCTGGCGAGGTGGCGGACCCGCGCCACGCCGAGGTAGACGTTGCAGTGGGGACACCTGTCGGCCGACCAGGAGTCGTCGTTGTAGAGCTGGAGGAACAGGAAGTCTCGGCCGCAGGCGTGGCAGCAGGCCCGGATGCGCACGTCGTATCTCCTTTCAGGTCGGGCCTTGTCATCGGCCGTGACCGGCATGACGTCCCCTCAGCATGGCCCTCGAGAGGCGCCGCGACATTGGCCACAAGCGACGTCTCTTGGCGCGCCGGATGTGGCCTTGCCACAACAGTTGGTACCTGCGCCGGACAATGGCGAGAAGCGACAGGCGCTGGTGATCGACCTGTCGAGTTGGGACATCGACCGGAGACCCACACCGGTGTTGTCTTATTGCGTCACCCCGTCGAGCGAAGGATCCAACCATGGTCGCCACCCTGCACCGCCCTACCGCGGCCCCCCCGGCCGCCCCGGCCGATGCCGAGACTCACGCCGGCCTGCTCGACCACCTCGAGCTTCCCCCGGCGACGGCGGACTCGGCGCTGGAGCGCCGGCGCCGGGCGGAGGCGCTGGCGGCGATCACCGGTGGTGACCGCGAACCGCTCGAGACGCTGCGGGCCGGGTTCCTCGATCGCCTTCATCGGGCCAGCGACGACTTCGAGGCGACGGACGGCCTTCGAGTCGTCGAGCTCGCACTCTCGATGATCCCTCGGCCCGCGGGCCTCTGGGCCTGGCAGAGCAGGGAGGGGACGCGGAGGAAGCGCGGGGAGCGTGGCCGCAGCTGGGCCCGCCGCCGCCGCCGGTACTTCTCCGGGCCGGCCCGCATGTCGACCGCTGACAAGTCAGCCGGTTGGGGCCGTCACTCCCAAGTGCCCTCGTAGTGGCGATCGATGTAGATGGCCACCTCACACTCCAGGGACCGGACTGGATCGGTCAACACCGGTCCGAGGGTCGCCTCTATCCGATCGAGGCGGTTCTTCATCGTGTTGTAGTGCACGTGCATCCGGCGGGCGGCCTCGGCCATGTTCCGCGTCTCCAGCCACACGGCCAGCGTGTCGACAAGCCCGCCTTGTTGGGTGCGGTCGGCACGTACCAACGGCCCGATCGCACGCTGGACGAAATCGGCCAGGTCTTCAGCCGGTGTCGTGGCGAGAAGGCGTTCGAGCCCCAGCTCGTCGAACACCTCGGTGACGTGGCGACCCTTTGCCCATCGGCCGACGTCGACGGCCCGGGTGGCTTCGAGGAAGCTGCGCGGCAGTTCGGCAGGAGTGTCGACCCGCCGGCCGACGCCGATGCTGACGGTCACGGATCGCACCCGCTGATCGAGCTCCTGGCGAAGGTCTTCGGCGATCCGGCGCCGTTCGGCGGAGTCCGCCGTCTGGGGGGCCAGGAGGGCGGCGATCGTGGCACTCCGCGCCCAGACGATGGCGTGGCGGCCGAGTGTCGCCCGAGCGGCGGCGGCGACCAGGTTGAGGGTCCCGGGAGTGATGCTCTGCTGGTGGGGCGGATCGACCGACGCCAGCAGCACCGCCCGTGGACGGGTCAGGTCCCAACCGAAGGTGATGGCCCGCTCGGCGATGTCGGCCGCGCTCCCCGCGTGGCCGCCGATGAGCTCCTCGAGTGAAATCGCCTCGAAGCGTTCCTGGGCCGCGGCCACCGCTCCCGCCTGCGCCAGCCGCAGGGCGATGCCCAACGCGGCCCGCTCGATGGCGACCTGGCCGTCCTCGTCGAGCCGCCGCCCACCGGTCATGGCGACGATCTCGCCGTAGACCTGGTCTCCGGCGCGGATCGGTTGCCGGACCCCGTGTGACGAGAGATCGTCGACGTCAGGGGCCCCGCCTGATGGAACCGCGACCGTCGGTCGCCCGTCGCTGTCCAGCACCGCCACCGGACAACGCAGGAAGTCGTGCAACGCCTCGGCGATCTCCTGGGCACCGCCGCCGGCGAGCACGATGCGGGCAAAGCGCTGGTGGATGTCGAGCACCCGCTCCACCCGCTGCCGGTGCGCCTCGAGCAGGGCATCGAGCAGCGTCGCCGTCGCCTCGCCGAGGCCCGTGTCCTCCGGGAACGTGATGATCGGCAGCGCGACGTCGTCGGCGGCCGCCAGCATGGGGTCCGGAAGGGGGACGGCGGTGTCGAGGCGCACCGCCACACCGGCGATCCGGGCTCCATCGAGGCGGGCGACGAGCATCTGTGGCGTGTCCTCCGAGCCGACCACCGCGGCGGTCGTCGTCACCACCAGATCGCCGGTACCCACCGCTCCCAGCT
>JBOGIE010000121.1:0-8395 GCA_050742435.1 Acidimicrobiales bacterium
CCGCCGGCCGGCCGGAGCACGATCAACTCGTCCGAACGGAGCGAGCGCAGCGAGCGAGTGAGGACGAAGCACTACCGCTCCCACCTGATGAGCGCGCTGGCCCAGGACATGCCGGCGCCGAAGCCGGAGAGCAGGACGATGTCGCCCTTCTTGAGGCGGCCGGCGTCGGCGGCCTCGGCCAGGGCGATGGGGACGGACGCCGCGGAGGTGTTGCCGTACCGGTCGATGTTGACGAAGGTCCGCTCGGGCGGGATGCCGAGCTTGACCGCGGCCGAGTCGATGATGCGGGAGTTGGCCTGGTGGGGGATGAACAGGTCGACCTGGTCGGCGGTGATGCCCGCCTGCTCGAGCGTGGCCCGCCCGGAGTCGACGATCACCCGCACCGCCCGGCGGAACACCTCGCGGCCGTCCATCTTCAGCCACTGGTCGCCCGCCGCCAGGGCCTCAGGGGTGACCGGCTGGCGGCTGCCCCCGGCGGGGACGCCCAGCAGGCCGGCCAGCGCCCCGTCGCAGCCCAGGTCCCAGGCCAGGAGGCTCACCTCGTCGCTCGGGGTGAGGACGACCGCGCCGGCCCCGTCCCCGAACAGCACGACGGTGGAACGGTCGGTGGGGTCGACGACCCGCGTGAGGGTCTCGGACCCGATGACCAGCACAGGGCCCATGGCGCCGGAGGCCACCATGGAGGCCCCGGCCACCAGGGCGTAGACGAAGCCGGAGCAGGCGGCGTCGATGTCGAAGGCCCCGCACCGCAGGCCCAGGCCCTCCTGCACGAACGCGCTGGTGGGCGGGATGGGTTGCTCGGACGTGCAGGTGGCGACGATGCACAGCCCGATGTCGCCCGGCTCGATGCCTGCATCCTTGATGGCAGCCATGCCCGCCTCGATGGCCAGGCTGGCCGTGGTCTCACCCTCGCCCGCCACCCGCCGCTCCTTGATGCCGGTGCGCTCGGTGATCCACGCGTCGTTGGTGTCGACGGTCTCGGCCAGGTCGAAGTTGGTGACCCGCCGCTCGGGCACCGCCATGCCCCACCCGGTCACGGCGACCCGCAAGCCGTGCTGAGGGGTCAAGCCGAGCGGAGCCAGGCGACGGGCTGGCCCTCGCGCACCCGCTCGCCGGCGTGGGCCATCAGGCCCATGAGCAGGCCGCCGAACGGCGACCGGACGGGCGTGGAGTGGCCCTTGCCCTCGACGAAGCCGATCACCTGCTCCTCGACGACCGGAGCGAGGGGGAAACCGGCCGGCTCGACCGGCCGGAACGTACCTTGCGCGGGCGCCACGATGACCCGTTCAGGGACGGCGAGGACCTCACCGTGAACGGTTCCGCTTTCCATCTATGCGACCTCCAGAAGGGCATCGGTGGGCACGGTGACGCTCCGCAGGGTGACGGAAGAGCCGACAGTGCGCTTGGCGAGGTTGGCCAGGACGTTGCCCGGGCCCACCTCGTAGAACGTGTCGACACCCATCGCGGCAATGCTCTCCATGGAGTAACGCCAGCGTACGGGCGAAATCAGATGTTCGGCCAACCGCTCGACCCAACCATCGGCCGAGGCGTAGGCCTTGGCGTCGGAGTTGGAGACGACCGGCGCCGCCGGCGACCGGAAGGGGGTGGCGGCCAGGTGGGGGGCCAGCGCCGAGGCGGCGGGCGCCATGAGCGGCGTGTGGAAGGCGGCGCCGACGTTCAGCTTGACCACCCGCCGGATGCCGAGGCCGGCCGCTCGCCCGGTGGCCGCCTCCAGGCCCTCCGGGGTACCGCCGATGACCACCTGGCCGGGGGCGTTGTCGTTGGCCAGCCAGGCGTCGAGCCCCTCGCAGGCCGCCTCGGCGACCTCGACGTCGGCACCGATGAGGGCGGCCATGCGCCCGGGGTTCTGGTCGGCCGCGGCCTGTGTGCACTCGGCCCGCTGGGCGGCCAGGCGGACGCCGTCCTCCAGCGTCAGCGCCCCGGACGCGACGAGGGCGGTGATCTGCCCCAGGGAGTGGCCGGCGAAGGCGACCGGGCCGTCGAGCTGGGCGCGCAGGGCTTCCCATGCCAGCAGCGAGGCCAAGAGGACGGCCAGCTGGGCCTCTCTCGTGCGGGACAGCTCGTCGTCGGTGGCCTCGAGGAGGAGGGGCGCGAGGGGCTGCCCGAGCGCACTCTCGGCCCTTTCCACGACGTCCCATGCCGGCGTACCCCGCCACGGGTCGCCCATGCGCGCCGTCTGAGTCCCCTGTCCGGGGAAGAGCACTGCAGTCGCCACCGGTGGTATGACTACCCTTTCCGGGAAAGAGTTACTTTCCGGGAAAGAGTTACGTCCCGTCCAACCCGGCCCGCAGCTCGGCCACGAACGACGCCGCCCCGTCCGGGCCGGCCCCCTCCAGGATGCGGCGGACCAGGGCCGACCCCACGATCACCCCGTCGGCGTCGGTGACCGCCTCGGTGGCCTGCTCCGGCGTGCTGACGCCGACCCCGAGCAGCACCGGCTTGTCGGTGGCCGCCTTGAGCCGCCGGCCGAGGGCGGTGGCCGTCGACGCCAGCGACGCCCGCTCTCCCGTCACGCCCATCACCGCCACGCCGTAGATCCACCCCCGGCTGCGACGGCAGATCTCGGCCAGGGTCGGGTCGGGGGTGTTGGGGGCGGCCAGCAGGATGGTCTCCACGCCGGCGTCGCCCGCGGCCTCGGCCCACCCGTCGAGCTCGATGAGGGGCAGGTCGGGGACGATGGCGCCCGACACCCCCTGCTCCACCAGGGACCGGGCGAACCGCCGGTGCCCGGCCCGGAACACGATGTTGTAGTAGGTCATCACGACCAGGGGGACGTCGACGTCGGCCTTGGCCAGGCCGGCCAGGATCGACCCGGGCGTCGCTCCCCCGGCCAGGGCCCGCTGGGACGCCTCCTGGATCACCGGCCCGTCCATGACCGGATCGCTGAACGGGATGCCGATCTCCACCACGTCGGCCCCGGCCGCGGCGACCGCCTCGACCACCCGGACCCAGTCGTCGCCCAGCCCCCCGCTGACATAGGGCACGAGCAGCTTGCGACCGGCGTCGCGCCGGGCCCGGAGGTGTTCCTCGATGGCGCGGGGCCCGGTCACGGCCCCACTGTTGCCGATCAGAGAGATCGGTGGCGGCCGAGGAACTGGTTCAGGAGCGACGTCAGCTCCACCACGTTGGTGGCGCAGCGGTCGAGGGCCTTGCGACCCTCGTCGGTCAGCTCGTACACGCGGGGCACCGGCCCGGCCCGGGGCGCCGACCAGGCCGACGCCACCAGCCCGTTGTTCTCCAGCGAGCGCAGCTCGCGGTAGATGGGCCCGGGGCCGCCCCAGTCGAAGCCCAGGGGCTTCAGCCGCTCCATCAGCTCGTAGCCGTGGCCCGGCGCCTCGGCCAGGAGCAGCAACAAGCAGGGCGCGAGCAGTGCCCTGGGGTGGGCGACATCAGATTCGAAATCGTGTGCCACCACGGAGCTCCGCTCTGCCGCTGTATGTCGCGGGCATAGAGTAGCTCTGCTATTAGCACTGTGGTGACAAATCGTCGGGCATCTGGTCGCCCAGCATTTCGGCGACCTGGGCCACATCCTTGTCGCCCCGGCCGGACAGCGTCATCATCACGGTGCATCCCGCCGGCAGATCCTCGGTGCCCGCGGCGCGGACGATCCACGCCAGGGCGTGGGCCGGCTCGAGGGCGGGGATGATGCCCTCGGTGCGGGCCAGCAGGCTGAAGGCGTCGAGGACCTCCTCGTCGCCGGCCGCCTGGTAGGTCACCCGGCCCAGGGCGGCCAGGTGGGCGTGCTCGGGGCCGACGCCCGGGTAGTCCAGCCCGGCCGAGAGGGAATGGGCCTCCAGCACCTGCCCGTGCTCGTCCTGGAGCAGGTAGGACTTGCTGCCGTGGACCACGCCGGGGATGCCCCGGCCGATGGCCGCGCCGCCGGCCGGCTCGACGCCGACCAGGCGGGTCCCGGTGTCGACGAACCCGGCGAACGTCCCGGCGGCGTTGGAGCCGCCGCCCACGCAGGCCACCACCACGTCGGGGTCCTGGCCGGCGAGCAGCTCGCGGCACTGGGCCCGGGCCTCGGTGCCGACGATCCGCTGCAGCTCCCGCACCATCCACGGGTACGGGTGGGGGCCCATGACCGAACCCAGGCAGTAGTGGGTCTCCCCCACCGTGGCCACCCACTCCCGCAGGGTCTCGTTGATGGCGTCCTTCAGGGTCCGGCTCCCGGACGAGACCGGGATCACCTCGGCCCCCAGCAGCCGCATGCGGAAGACGTTGAGGGCCTGGCGGACGACGTCGACCTCGCCCATGTAGATGCGGCACTCGAACCCGAACAGGGCGGCGGCCGTGGCCGTGGCCACCCCGTGCTGGCCGGCCCCGGTCTCGGCGATGAGGCGGCGCTTCCCCATGCGCCGGGCCAGCAGGGCCTGGCCGACGACGTTGTTGATCTTGTGGGAGCCGGTGTGGGCCAGGTCCTCCCGCTTCAGCAGGACGCGGACACCGAGCTTGGCCGAGAGGTTCCGGCACTCGGTGACCGGGGTGGGCCGACCCCCGTACCCACCCAGCACCTGCTCGTACTCGGCGTGGAAGGCGGGATCGGCCCAGGCCTCGGTGAAGGCGGCCTCCAGCTCGGCGCAGGCCGGGATGAGGGACTCGGGCAGGAAGCGCCCGCCGAAGTCGCCGAAGCGCCCGTCGGCGGTGGGCCGGCCCATGAGAGAGGTCATCAGCTGTCGTCCTGGTCGAAGGGGGCGGGAGCGGTGGGTTCGTAGGCCGGCTCCTCGGTGGCCTTGGCCGCGGCGACGAACGCCCGCACCTTGACGGGATCCTTGACCCCCGGGGAGCGTTCGACGCCGGTCACCACGTCGACCCCCCAGGGGTGGACCCGGGCGATGGCCTCGGCCACGTTCTCGGGGGTCAGGCCGCCGGCCAGCATCAGGCGCAGGCCGTCGGGCACCTCGGCCAGGGTCCAGTCGAACACCTGGCCCGACCCGGGGCGGGGGGCGTCCAGCATGACCACGTCGGCCCCGTACTCGGCCGCCTTGGCCACCGCCGGGGCGCCGGCCGGGAAGGCCTGGATCAGGAACGGGACCCGCTGGCGGATCCACTGGGCCTGGTCGGCCGGCTCGTGCCCGTGGAGCTGGGCCGCCCGCAGCCCCACCCCGTTGACGATCTCGACCACCCGGGACGGGGCCTCGTCGCGGAAGACACCCACGGTCATGACCTCGGGCGGGAGGCGCTTGGCGATGTCGGACGCCACGCCCGGGGCGATCTGGCGGGGCGAGGGGGCGAAGACGAACCCCACGGCGTCGGCCCCCATGGCCACGGACAGCAGGGCGTCGGCCTCGCTGGTCGTGCCACAGATCTTGACGAACACCCTTCGACGGTACCGGTTCGCGCGTAGAGTCCCGGGCCATGCCCCCGACGTCGGTCGGCTGGGCCGAAACGCTCACGGCGGTCGCGTCGATGGCCAGCCGCATTCCCAGGCTCATCCGGGCGGTGCCGGACCCGGAGGCTCCCGCCCTGGGCGTCTGGACCGCCGGCCAGCTCGCCGCCCACATCACCCACGTGTTCGAGGTCGACCGTGACCTCCTCGACGACGTCCCGTCTCCCTTGGCCGACCTGGCCGACCTGAGCGAGCTCACCCAGTCCAAGGTGAGGGACGAGGACGTGTACGACCTGCCCGCCTTGGCGGCGCGTCTCGAGGCGGCCGCCGCCGAGTTCCTCGGCGCGGCCCGCCGCCTGGGCGGGGGCGAGCCCCGCATGTGGGTGGGCGGGGTCAAGGCGACCGCGTCGGTTCTGGCCTGCCACATCCTGAGCGAGTCGATGATCCACGGGCTGGACCTGGCCCGGGCGTCCGGCCAGCGCTGGCCGCTCTACGGGCGGGACGCCCGCCTGGCCTTCGAGGGCTTCATCTGCCCCATGTACCGGGCCCTGGGCCGGCCGGCGTTCGCCGTGAACCAGGAGCGGGCCGCGGGCGTGCGGGCCTGCTACGACGTGTGGATCCGGGGCGGGGGCCGGGTCTTCCTCGTGTTCGAGGACGGCGGGCTGCTGATCGAGGATCCCAGCGACCGCCAGGTCGACTGCCGCCTGTGGGCCGACCCCCGCGCCGTCATGCTGCTCTCCTGGCACCGCGCCGGCCTGGCCGGGCCCGTGCTGCGCGGCCAGGTCTTCCCGTGGGGCCGCAAGCCGTGGCTGGCCTTCCGCCTCCCGGGGTTGCTGAAGCTGCCCTGAGGGCGAAGCCGACTACCCGTCCAGGCGGTCGTTGAGGAAGTCGTCGTAGGCGGCCAGGTCGAGGAGGCCGTGGCCCGAGTAGGAGAAGAGGATGACCTTCTCCGCCCCCTCCTCCTTGGCCAGGAGGGCCTCGTCGACGGCGGCCCGGATGGCGTGGGCCGTCTCCGGCGCGGGGATGGAGCCCTGGGTGCGGGCGAACTGGACGGCGGCCTCGAACACCTTGCCCTGGGGGTAGGCCACCGCCTCCATGCGCCCGGCCTGGACCAGGTTGGAGACGATCGGGGCGTCGCCGTGGTAGCGCAGGCCACCGGCGTGGATGGGCGGGGGGACGAAGTCGTGGCCGAGGGTGTACATGGCCAGCAGCGGGGTCATGCCCGCGGTGTCGCCGAAGTCGTACTCGAACCGTCCCGAGGTCAGCGTGGGGCACGACGACGGCTCCACGGCCATGAGCCGCACGCCCTCGTCGGGCACGAAGGGCAGGGCGATCCCGGCCAGGTTCGACCCGCCCCCGCAGCTGCCGATGACCACGTCGGGGCGCTCCTCGCCGGCCAGGGCCAGCTGCTCCTTGGCCTCGAGCCCGATCACCGTTTGGTGGAGGAGGACGTGGTTGAGCACGGAGCCGAGCGAGTAGTGGGTGTCGTCCCTCGTGGCCGCGTCCCTGACCGCGTCGCTGATGGCCGAGCCCAGCGAGCCCGGGTGGTCGGGGTCGTCGACCGGCGACGGGACGACCGAGCCGCCCCAGGTCTCGATCATGACCCGCCGGTACGGCTTCTGCTGGTACGACGCCCGGACCATGTAGACCTTGCACTCCATGTCGAACAGGGCGCAGGCCAGCGACAGTGCGCTCCCCCACTGCCCGGCGCCCGTCTCCGTGGCCAGGCGGCGGACCCCCTCCTGCTTGTTGTAGAAGGCCTGGGGCACGGCGGTGTTGGGCTTGTGCGACCCGGCCGGCGACACCGACTCGTCCTTGAAGTAGATCCGGGCCGGAGTGCCGAGGGCCTGCTCCAGGCGTGTGGCCCGCACCAGCGGGGTGGGACGCCACGTGCGCAGCACGTCGAGCACCTGCCCCGGGACGTCGACCCAGGGCTCGGCCGTGACCTCCTGGCCGATGAGGGCCATGGGGAAGAGCGGGGCCAGGTCGTCGGGCCCCACGGGCTCCCGGGTGGCCGGGTGCAGGGGCGGCTGCAGCGGGCTCGGCAGGTGGGGGGCGACGTTGAACCAGGCCTCGGGGATCCGGTCGGCGGGAAGGGTCCAGCGGTCGATCGTGCTCACGATCCTCCTCTCAATTCACTCCTCTGAGGCGCCGTAGGGCTTCCGCCGGATCCGGTGCGGTGACCAGGTGCTCGCCGACCAGGGCGGCCGAGTAGCCGGCATCCTGCAGCCGGGCCAGGTCGTCGGGGCCGTCGATCCCCGACTCCGCCACCTTCAGCATGCCGCTCGGGATGGACTTCGACAGGCGGATGGCCCGCTTCGGGTCCACTTCGAACGTGCGCAGGTCCCGCTGGTTCACGCCCATCAGGTGGGTGTGGATCACCACCGCCCGGGCGATGTCGACCTCGTCGTGGACCTCCACCAGCGCCGACATCCCCAGCTTCTCGGCCAGGGCGTGGAACCGCTGCAGCTCCTCGTCGCTGAGGACGGCGACGATGAGCAGGACGGCATCGGCGCCCATGATGCGGGCGTCGCAGATGTCACGGGCGTCGACGGTGAAGTCCTTGCGCAGCACGGGCAGGTCGACCGCGGCCCGGGCCGTCGCCAGGTCCTCGGGCGACCCGCCGAAGAACTCGCGGTCGGTCAGCACCGACATGGCCTTGGCCCCGCCCTCGGCGTAGGCCTTGGCCAGGGCGGCCGGGTCGAGGTCGGGGGCCAGGTCGCCCTTGGACGGCGACCGCCGCTTGACCTCGGCGATTACGTCGAGGCCCCACCGGCCGAGCGCCTTGCGGAACTTGCGGGGAGGCGGTGCTGCCGCCGCCTCCTCCATCAGCTGGCCGAGGTCACGCTGGTCGGCCGCCGCCGCCTCCCGGTGGGCGGCGACGATACGGTCGAGAACGGTGGCCATCGGCCCGGCATCGTAGTTGTCACACCCCGCTGGTTGGCTGGTGCGCCGTGGACGCCGACCGCACCATCGCCAGGATCGCCGCCGCCCAGCACAGCGCAGTGGCCCGCCGACAGCTCCTGGACGCCGGCGTCCCCGCCC
>JBOGIE010000122.1:0-8366 GCA_050742435.1 Acidimicrobiales bacterium
TCGTCGGCGGAGCCGTCCTGTTCAACGTCGTCGACTTCGCCCGCGCCGCCTCGGCTGCCAACCGCCTGCGTGATGTCGCCACCGGGTTCGCGATCGGGCTCCTGACCGCCGCCCTTGCCGTCGCCATCGCCCTTTTCGCCGCCCGCCGCCTGTCCCGCCGGGTGCGTACCGGTGCGACGGTCCTGCTGGCCGCCCTCCTGTTCGTCCAGCTCGGGTGGCCCCTGCGCCACTTCACGCCGGAGGCGCCGGTGAGCGACTTCTACGGCGAGCGGGCCGGCCACCGGGCCCTGCGGGAACTGCTGGACGGCCGGTACCGGTTCGCCGGCACCGAGTTCCACTTCTACCCGAACTCGGGCCAGGCCCTGGACCTGCCCGACCTCCGTGGCCTGGCCCTGCGCTCCGAGGAGCTGCGGGCCGTGGTCGAGGCGGTCAACCCCCAGGCCTTCGCCATGGACGCCCTGAAGCTCGACCTCAAGCGGCCGCAGTGGAACCTGGCGTCCCCCCTGCTCGACCACCTCGCCGTCGGCTACTTCGTCGAGGGCACCACCGAGCTGCCCTACGGGCGGGTGGCGGCAGGCGCCGACCTCACCTGGGACCGGTGGGCGTCGGCCACGGCCGTTCCCGACGAGGCGGTATCGGGCGTGGCCCCGGGGCCCCTGAACGGCGTCTACCTGCCGTTGCGCGCCGGCGGGCGGTGCGAGGACGCCTGGGTGCGGCTCTCACTGGTGAGCAACGGGCGGACGCTGGCGACCAGCACCCGGTCGGCGTTCGACGTCGGGGGCGGCTGGACCGGGTTCGCCATCATCGGGCGGGAGCTGGCCGCCGGTGACCCCTACCAGCTGCGGGCCGAGTCCACCCGCCCCGCCTGCCGGCTGGCGGTGGGGCTGGCCGGCGCGCAAGTGGCCCGCCAGCTGCTGATCGAGGATCCGGGCCAGTCCATCCGGCTGGCGTCCACCGAGCAGGCGTGGATCTACGAGCGCCCCTCGGCCTGGGAGCTGGTCAGCGCCCACCGCCGGTGGCGGGCCTTCCCCGACCAGGCCCAGCTCCTGGCCTGGGCCGCCACCCGCCCGCCCGAGGACGCCAACGTGGCCGCCTACGTGGGCCCGGACCGGCCGGGAGCGGCAGGCCAACCCGGGCCCGAGCCGGTCGTGGTCTCGTCGGCGGTGGTGGACAACCGGGTGCGGGCCGTGGTCCAGGGCGACGTGGAGTCGCTCGTGGTGGTGTCCCAGGACCTGGCGCCCGGGTGGACGGCCACGGTCGACGGCGAGCCCACCGACCTGGTGGCGGTCGACGGCGCGCTCCAGGGCGTCTTCGTCCCGCCCGGGCGCCACACCGTGGAGCTGTCCTACATGCCCCGCTCCTTTGTACTGGGGTCGGCGGTCAGCGCCCCGGCGTTCCTTGCCGCCCTCCTGGCCTGGGCCCAGCCGTGGACGCGCCGCCGCCCCCCGAACCGGTGACGGTCAACCGCGCCAGGCGCCGTTCAGCGTCACCAGTTCGGCGGTGGACGGCTAGTCCAGGGCCGTCTTCAGCGCCTGCATGCGCTCCCAGGGCTCCCGGTCCCGGGGGAGCAGGGCGTCGGCGTCCACCTGGGGCTGGGGCGGCGGGGCGTCCTCCACGGGGACCTCGAGGGGGGGCTTGCGCATCCACCAGCCGCCCGGCGCCGGCCGGAGGTCGGAGCCCAGGCGCTCGCAGTCCGTCTGGGTGAAGAAGTGGGTGACCAGGCTCTTGCGGGTCAGGCCCGGGCGGCAGATCTCGCTCCCGCCGTGCAGGAGGAGGGCGTGCCAGATGAACAGGTCGCCCCGCTTGGCCAGGAAGCGCTGCTCTTCCAGGCCGTTGCGGTCGACCTGGTCGGCCATGTAGTCGGTCCACGGCTCCATCTCGGGCAGGTGCACGTGGTAGCTGCCGGTGGAGAAGCGGTACGGCCGGATGTGGTTGCTGCCCGGGTAGTACCGCAGCGGCCCGGCGTCGGCCACGGTGTCCTCCAGGGCCATCCACGTCGCCACCAGCGCCCGGTCGGTGAGGGGCGTCATGTAGAGGGTGTCGAGGTGATCGGCCTGCTGGCTGCCGTAGTCGAAGTTCAGCGTGTTGCAGGCGACCGGCTCGTCGCCGAGCAGCTCCTCGAGCACCATGCCGGCCCGCTCGGAGATCGTGACGTCGCGCAGCCGGCGGTCGGACAGGTAGAGGTCGTTGAGCTTGAACCGATGGTTCCTGGTGTCCTCGTCGGAGACGTCGGTGATCCGGCAGCGCCGGTTGGTGACCAGGTCGTCGACGACGACATCGGCGGGGCGGCCCTGCCACACGCGGTCGGACGCGGAGGACACCGCCTCGCACTCCTCCTCGGTGAAGAAACCGGGCAGGACGAGGAACCCGTTGTCGTCCCAGAATGCCCTGCGCCGGCCGCCGATGATGGAGCCCATGTCGCCTCCTCCTGCTCCGTCCCGCTTCCGGGCGGCCGAGGGCCGCTACCCTCGTTGCCCTGATGCTATCGCCGCAGGGAGAAGCGGCGGCGCGCCGCGAACCGTCCGACCCCTTGGAGGTGCCGCCCGACGCCCTGGTCGAGCGGCTCCAGCGCCGTATCGCCGCGCTCGAACGGCAGCTCGAGGCCCGCATCGCCCAGGTGACCGAGTTGCAGTCCCGGCTGCTCGAAACGGAGCACCAGCACTGGGTCGCGGCTGAGGAGCCGGCACAGGCCCTGGCCGAGGCCGACGCCCTGCGCCACAAGGCGGCCGAGTACGACGCCCTGATGGCCACCCTCACCATGCGGGCCCTCCGTCGGCCCCGTGCCTGGTACGGGCAGGCCCGCCGGCGCCTGTCCCGCTAGGGAGCCGGGGCGGCCGCGGGCCCACGCATTAGGGTTGTCGCAGCACATGGACGGTCCCCGGTACGACACCGACGTCGACCTCTCGAACCGCAACAACAGTCACACGCTGATGGTCGAGCTGGTCGGCGGCACCAAGCGGGTGCTCGACGTGGGCTGCGCCACCGGCTACCTGGCCAAGGCCCTGGTCGAGCGGGGCTGCACGGTCACCGGCGTGGAGTTCGACGCCGAGGCGGCCGAGGAGGCCCGGCCTTACCTCGAGCGCCTGATCCTGGGCGACATCGAGGCGCTGGACCTGGTCGAGACGTTCGGCGACGAGCGCTTCGACGTGGTCGTGTTCGGCGACGTCCTGGAGCACCTGCGCGACCCCCTGCCCGTCCTGCGCAACGTGCGCCGGGTGCTGACCGACCGGGGCAGCGTGGTGGCGTCGATCCCGAACATCGCCCACGGCAGCGTGCGGCTGGCCCTGCTGGCCGGGCGGTTCGACTACCAGCCGCTGGGGCTGCTCGACAGCACCCACGTGCGGTTCTTCACCCGCTCGTCCATCGAGGACCTGTTCCGCGAGGCCGGTCTGGTCCCCATCGACGTCCGCCGGACGACGGCCGGGTTCTTCGACACGCCCGTGCGCGTCTCGGAGGCCGAGTTCGCCCCCGAGGTGGTCGACGCCGTCCTGGCCGACCCGGAGTCGTCGACCTACCAGTTCGTGCTGCGAGCGGTGCCCGACGACGCCGAGGCCGCGGTCTCCAAGCTGCGGGCCGACGCCGAGGCCCAGCGGGACCGGATCGCCGTGCTGGAGCGGGAGCTGGTGGCGGCCCGCAACGCGCTCCAGGAGGCGCTGGCCCGGGGCGAGGACGCCGAGAAGCGGGCGGCCGACCTGGAGGTCCGGGTGGCGGGCACGGCCGAGGAGCTCGACCGGACACGCGCCGAGCTGGACGGCGTGCGGGAGAAGCTCGACCGGGTGCTGGCCACCCGCACCATGCGCTGGTCGAAGCAGGCCCGCGCCGTGTACGGCCGGCTGCGCGACGTGCGCGGCCAACGAAGCGATGGCTGAGCCCGCGGTCGTCGTCGAGGACGTCAGCAAGCGCTTCCGCCTCTACCACGAGCGCAACCGGTCCCTGAAGGCCACCATCCTGCGGGCCGGGCGGGTCCGCTACGACGAGTTCTGGGCGCTGCGGGACATCTCTCTGGAGATCGACGAGGGCGTCACCTACGGGCTGATCGGGGAGAACGGCTCGGGCAAGTCGACCCTGCTCAAGTGCGTGGCCCGGATCCTCCGCCCCGACTCGGGGCGGATCCGGACGAGAGGCAAGATGGCCGCCCTCCTCGAGCTGGGCTCGGGCTTCCACCCCGAGCTCTCCGGGCGGGAGAACGTCTTCCTCAACGGGTCCATCCTGGGCCTCTCCAAGCGCGACCTCACCGCCAAGTTCGACGACATCGTGGGGTTCGCCGGGCTGGAGCGCTTCATCGACCAGCCGGTGAAGAACTACTCCTCCGGCATGTACGTGCGGCTCGGGTTCTCGGTCGCCATCAACATCGACCCCGACATCCTGCTCGTCGACGAGGTCCTGGCCGTGGGCGACGCCGTCTTCCAGCGGCGCTGCAACGAGAAGTTCGCCGACTTCCGGCGGGCGGGCAAGACCGTCGTCATCGTCAGCCACGCGTCCGAGGCCATGCGGACCATGTGCGACCGGGTGGCGTGGTTGAAGGACGGGCAGGTCGTCGCCGAGGGCCGGCCGCAGGACGTGGTCGACGACTACGTCGACCAGGGCCACGAGGACCGCGTCGAGACCACCACCGAAGCCCAGACCCGCTGGGGCTCGGGCGAGGTCCGCCTGCAATCGGTCCAGCTGCTCGACGCCTCCGGGCGCCCGGTCACCCATCCGGCCACGGGTGACACGGTCGCCTTCCGCCTGCGGTACCGGGCCGGGAACCCGATCGCCAAGCCGGTCTTCGGCCTGGCCCTGGAGACCCTCGAGGGCACGTGGCTGTGGGCCCACCACACCCGTGACGCCGGATTCGTCCCCGACGAGATCTCGGGTGAGGGCACCGTCGACCTGCACGTGCCGGCGCTGATGCTCCAGCCCGGCACGTACGACATCTCCGCCTCGGTGGTGGACTACACGACCACCCACGTCTACGACTACCTGCGGCGCTGCCTTCGCTTCGACCTGGAGCACGGCCACCCGCGGGAGTCGGGCGGCTACGTCGCCCTGGGCGGGCGATGGTCCTCGGAGAGCTTCGACGCATGATGGAGAGCACATGACCCGGCCGGAGAAGCCGCCCGCCATCGAGGCCGGGCTCGTCTCGGTCGTCCTGGTGAACTACCGGGGCGCGGACGACACCATCACCTGCCTCCGGTCCTTCGCCGGTGTCGACTGGCCGGCCGACCGGCTGGAGCTGATCGTCGTCGACAACGCGTCGGGCGACGGGAGCGCCGAGCGCACCCGCGCCGAGGTGCCCGGGGTCCGCGTGGTCGAGTCCGACGTCAACCGGGGTTTCGCCGGGGGCTGCAACCTCGGTGCGGCCTCCGCCCGCGGCGAGTACCTGGCCTTTCTCAACAACGACGCCCGCCCCGGCGCCGACTGGGTCAAGGCCGCGGCCGAGGTCCTCGACATCCAGGCCGACGTGGCGTGCGTGGCCAGCAAGGTCCTCGACTGGGAGGGCGAGCGGATCGACTTCGTCGACGGCTCCCTCACCTGGTACGGCATGGGCTACAAGCGGGAGTGCGAGCTGCCCGACACCGGCGAGTTCGAGAAGCCCAAGGACGTGCTGTTCGCCACGGGCGCAGCCATGTTCGTCCGGGCCTCGGTGTACCGGGCGGTCGACGGCTTCGACGACCGGTACTTCATGTTCTACGAGGACGTGGACCTGGGCTGGCGGCTGAACCTGCTCGGCTGGCGGGTCCGTTACGTCCCCACCTCTGTCGCCTACCACCGCCACCACGCGTCGATGAAGAGCTACGGCCCCTGGCGGGAGCACTACCTGCTCGAGCGCAACGCCCTGTTCAGCCTCTACAAGAACCTGGGCGACGACCTGCTGGCCAAGGCCCTGCCCGCCGCCCTCCTCCTGGCCGTGCGCCGGGGGCTCTCGCGGGGCGACGCCGACAACGCCGCCCTCGACCTGGCCCGCCGGCCACCGGCCGGGCCGGAGGACGAGGCCGTCGAGGTCTCCCGGGAGAGCCTGGCCCCGGTCTTCGCCATGGACGCCCTGGTCGACCACCTGCCGTCGCTGGCCGAGGACCGCCGGCGGCTGCAGACCGAGCGGCGGCGGAGCGACACCGAGCTCCTGCCCCTGTTCCGCCAGGCCCTGGAGCCGGCCTACGCCCATCCCCGGTACGAGACCGCCCACCGGATCCTCGTGGAGGCGTTCGGCCTGGAGCGGGCGTTCAGCACCCGGCGCAAGGTCGTGATCGCCACCCAGGAGACGCTGTCGGCCCGCATGGCCGGGCCGGCCATCCGGGCGTGGGCCATGGCCGAGGCCCTGTCGGCCGAGCACGACGTCGAGCTGGTCACCACCGGCACGTGCACCATCACCCATCCCCGGTTCACCTGCCGCTCGGTCGGCCTGGCCGACATGCGGGGACTCGAGCGGTGGTGCGACATCCTCGTCTTCCAGGGGCTGATCCTGTCGATGTTCCGCTGGCTCGTCGACAGCGACAAGATCGTGATCGCCGACGTCTACAACCCCTTCCACCTCGAGCAGCTCGAGCAGGCCAAGGACCAGGGGGCCGAAGGCCGGGCCCGTACCGTGAGCGACTGCACGACGGCCCTCAACGACCAGCTGTCCCGTGGCGACTTCTTCCTGTGCGCATCCGACAAGCAGCGGGACTTCTGGCTGGGCCAGCTGTCCGCCGTCGGCCGGCTGAACCCGAAGAACTACGACGCCGACGAGACGATGGAGTCGTTGATCGCCGTCGCCCCCTTCGGGGTCCCCGACGAGCCACCCGTCCACACCCGCAACGCCCTGAAGGGCGTGGTCCAGGGCATCGGCGCCGACGACAAGGTCATCCTGTGGGGGGGGGGCATCTACAACTGGTTCGACCCCATCACCCTGCTGCATGCCGTCGACCGCCTCCGCCAGCGCCGGCCCGACGTGCGGCTCTTCTTCCTGGGCCTCAAGCACCCCAACCCCGACGTGCCCGAGATGCGCATGGCCGTCGCCGCCCGCGCCCTGTCCGACGCCCTCGGCCTCACCGACAAGCACGTGTTCTTCAACGAGGGGTGGGTGGCCTACGAGGACCGGCAGAACTACCTCCTCGAGGCCGACATCGGCGTGAGCACCCACCTGGACCACGTGGAGACGGCGTTCTCGTTCCGCACGCGGATCCTCGACTACCTGTGGGCCCGCCTGCCCATCGTGGCCACCGGGGGCGACACCTTCGCCGGCGTCATCGAGAGCAAGGGCCTCGGGATCACCGTCCCGCCGGGCGACGTCGAGGCACTGGAGGAGGCCCTGTTCCGCCTCCTGGACGACGAGCCCTTCGCCGCCGGGTGCCGGCAGCGGCTGGCCGAGGTCGTGCCCGACCACGCGTGGAGCCGGGTGCTGGCGCCGCTGGTGGAGTTCTGCCGGGCGCCCCGCCGGGCTCCCGACCTGGCCTCCCCGGTGGGCTACGGGAACATGGCCGAGCTGGCCGAAGCGGTCGGCCGCCGCCTCGACATCCGCAAGGACGTGGCCCTGGCCCGCGAGTACTTCCGGGCCGGTGGCCCGGTCGAGGTCGTCAAGAGGGCGTCGGCCCGGCTGGTGCGGTACGGCGCGGCCGTCGGCCGCCGGCTGTCGGCTTGAGCACCGTCGCCGAGCTGGCGGAGTCGCGCGAGCTCTTCGTCAACCTCACCCTGCGGGAGCTCCGCGGCAAGTACAAGCGGTCGTTGCTGGGCTGGACGTGGTCGCTGCTGAACCCGCTGGCCACCATGGTGATCTTCACCCTGGTCTTCCGGTTCTTCCTCAAGGTCGAGGTGCCCCCCGGGAACCCCAGCGGCCTCGACGCCTTCGCCATCTTCCTGCTGTGCGGCCTGCTGCCGTGGAACTTCCTGTCGAACGGGATGACCGGCTCCATGGGCGCGCTGATCGGCAACTCGAACCTGATCAAGAAGGTGTTCTTCCCGCGGGAGATCCTGGTCGCCTCCAACGTGGCCTCGTGGGTGGTCTCGTTCCTGCTCGAGCTGGGTGTGCTGGCCGTGGTCCTGCTGGTCGCCGGCAACTTCGTGCTGCCCTGGCTGATCCCCGCCCTCGGCCTGGTCGTCATCCAGACCATGTTCGTGGTCGGCCTGGGCCTGCTCCTGAGCGTGCTGAACGTCTACTTCCGCGACGTCCAGCACTTCGTGGGCATCCTGCTGCAGATCTGGTTCTACGCCACGCCGATCGTCTACCCGATCACCGTGGTGCGCGACGCGCTGGCCGACCACCCCACGTTCTTCACCCTGTACAAGCTGAACCCCATGGTGCGGTTCGTCGAGGCCTACCGCGACTGCGTCTACGACCTCCGCTTCCCCGCCCTGCTCGACACGCTGTACCTGCTGGGCGTGTCGGGCGCCACCCTGGCCCTGGGCGT
>JBOGIE010000123.1:0-8334 GCA_050742435.1 Acidimicrobiales bacterium
GCCGTCGTCGTCCGCACCGGCGTCTCCCCCCGGGTCGGCGGCCGACCCGCCGGCCGAGCGGGCGCGCCCACCTCCGGAGGGCGGTGGCGGCGCCGGTCGGGTGTCGCCGATCTTGGGCCGGCGGACCAGGGCCCGGGCCGCGGCCTCCGGCGAGGCCTTGCCTTCACGGGGGAGGTCGGGCAGGTCCGGGTTGGCGGCGGAGTCCAGAGGCGCGATGCGGGCCGGAGCGGGACGGGCGGCTCGGGCCGAGGCCGCCGGCGGCGGGGCCTTCTCGGCCGCGCCGTCGTCGCCGGCGACCGCAGCCGCATCGGCCACCGGCTTGCGGTTGCCCCGGCCGCCGCGGGAGCCACGCCGGCGCCGCCCACCGGCGGCCCGGGCCTCGCCCTCCACCGGGGCCGGGGCCGGGGCCGGGGATGAGGAAGCGGCGGCGGTCTGCGGACCGCCGCCCGCCGGGTCAGGAGAGGTTCGTGGGCCTCGAGACGGTCCGGGAGGGGCGGCAGGAGCCGGGCCGGCAGGTTCGGCCGGGGGGCTCGGGACGGGGTCGGACATCGGGGAGGTCCTCTCTGGAGGCGCACGCCCGGAGGCATGCGACGCGCCCGTCGCGGGCGGCGGGGGGCGTCCCCCAGCGCGCGCCGAGGCGCTCGATCGTTGGGGTCCCACCGGGGGGCGGGACGGAAGAAAGCTGATGGTGCGAGCCACGAGCGGCGGAACGGGCGACGCAGGTGCCCGGTGCGGGTTGCCGGCCGGGGGTGGCCGTCCCGGACAAGGGGGAACGGTCGACGTGGGGGGCCAGGCGACCGGCCCGGACGGTGCGCAACAAGCCCTGCATAAGGGCGAGGAACGGCCGGACCCGGGGGCTGCGGAGAAGCATCAGTTGGCCGAATAGTAGCCCGGCTGTAGAGATAGCCGACAGGACTGGTCGCACATCGGCCGGCGGCCTAGGAGAACCGCCGCATGTGGACGTTGAGCACCAGCCCGACGCCGGCGCAGGCGGTGATCATGGCCGAGCCGCCGTAGGACATGAAAGGCAGTGGGATGCCGGTGATGGGGGTGATGCCCATGGTCATGCCCACGTTCTCGAAGATCTGGAACACGAGCATGGCCAGGACACCCACGCACAGGAGCCGCCCGAACTGGTCGCGGGCCAGGACGGCGGCCCGCCACACCCGCCACGTCATCACCCCGAAGAAGGCGATGAGGGACACGCCACCCAGGAAGCCGAGCTCCTCCCCCACCGCGGTGAAGATGAAGTCGGTGTGCTGCTCGGGCACGAACGAGAGGTTGGTCTGGGTGCCCTGGAACAGGCCCCGGCCGGCGATGCCGCCGGCGGCGATGGCGATCTGGGACTGGCGCAGGTTGTACGACGACCGTTGGGCATCGGTCTGGGGGTCGAGGAAGGCGGTGAGGCGGTCGCGCTGGTAGTCCTGCAGCATGCCCAGCTCGACCACCAGCACGATGGCGGTGATCCCGACCAGGGCCAGCGCGGCGATGTGGCGGGGCCGGGCGCCGGCCACCAGCACCACGGCGATGACCACGGCGACGAACACCATGTTCGTCCCCAGGTCGGGCTGGGCGTAGATCAGGGCCATGGGCACGAAGGACAGGCCCAGAGCGGTGAGCAGACCGGTGGTGTCGAGCTCTCCCCTATGGCTGGCGCAGGCCGCGGCCAGGGCGAGGATCAGCGCCAGCTTGGCCACCTCGGACGGCTGGAACTGGAACGCCCCGAGCTGGAACCAGGCCTGGGTGCCCCGGCGCGACGTCCCGAGAGGCGAGATGACCAGCAGCAGGGTGAGCACGATCAGGACGTAGACCATCGGCGTGAACTCGCGGATGCGGCGGTAGTCGACCAGGGCCACGACGGCCATGGCCACCAGCCCCAGGGCCAGGAACACGGCCTGGCGCTTGAGGAAGAAGGCCGGGTCGAGCCCCGCGTTCTCCTGCTTCTGGCGGGTGGAGGAGTAGACCATCAGCAGGCCGATCCCGGCCACGCCGAGCGTCGACAGCAGCAGGGTGAGGTCGAGGTGCCGCCAGGGCGCGGCCGGGTTGCGGGGGGCCTGCACGGGCCTAGTCGGCGGAGAGCCGCATTGTCATCAGTCCGTGCCGGCGACCCGGTTGACGGCCGACGGCGGGGCGGTGGACACGCCCTCCTTGACGGCGATCCCCTCCAGCACCCGGCGGGCCACGGGCGCGGCCGCCGATGCCCCGAGGCCGGCCTGCTCCATGACCACGGTGACCACGTACCGGGGGTTGTTGGCCGGGGCGTAGGCGGTGAACAGCGAGGTGTCCTGCTTGGGCGGCGCCTCGGCGGTGCCCGTCTTTCCGGCGACCGGGAACTGGTCCAGCGGGAAGCCGGCGAAGGCGCCGAAGGCGGTGCCGTCCTCGCTGCCGACCACGTCGCGGAAGCCGGCCATCAGGGCGTCCTTCGTGGCCAGCGGCACCTCGGTGCGGGCGACGGCCCTCGGCTCGACCCTGCGGAGCTCCTGGCCCTGGCGGTCGAGCACCGCAGAGCCGACCCGGGGGGCGAAGACCGTCCCCCCGTTCACGAACGTGGCGTAGGAGTTGGCCAGCTGCAGGGGGGTGATGGCGGTGTCGCCCTGGCCCACGGCGATGTTGAGGTTGTCGCCGGTGTACCACTCCGGGTACGGGAAGGCCTCCGGGTTGTCCTTGTGCATCTTCTCCCGGCCGGCGGGGTCCGAGACCCGGCCGTTGGCCTCGAACGGCAGGTCGATCTCGGTGAACACGCCCATCCCGAGGGACCGGGCCACGTCCTGGATGGCCGCGGTCCCGAGCCGGCCCCGGCTGTCCCAGAACCGCTCGCCGAGCCAGTAGTAGAAGACGTCGCTGGACACGGTGAGGGCCTGGGAGACGTTGACCAGCCCGTTGCGGGCTCCCCGGGCGTTGGTGAACCGCTGGTCGGCCACCACGTAGGCGCCCTGGTCGTTGTAGGTGTCCCGGGTGGTGATCAGCCCGTGCCTGAGAGCGGCGAGCGACGTGGCCAGCTTGAACGTCGACCCCGGGGCGTAGAGGCCCTGGATGGCCCGGTTGTTGAGGGGGTAGTGGCCGGCCGGGTCGTTGAGCTCCTCGAACCGTCGCACCGAGATGCCGCGGGTGAACTCGTTGGGGTCGTAGGTGGGGTTCGAGGCCATGGCCAGGACCGAGCCGTCGCGGGGGTCGAGGACGACGACGGTGCCTCCCGTGGCCACGAACGGCTTGCCCGAGAGGAAGTCGGTGGACCGCCGGGCCAGGTCGATGCCCTGGGCCAGCGACTCCTCGGCCACGCGCTGGATGTCGAGGTCGATGCTGAGGCGGATGTCGTCGCCCTGGACCGCGGGCTGGCGGCCGAGGGAGCGCTGGACCCGCCCCACCGAGTCGACCTCCAGCTTGGCGATCTCGGCCTCGCCCCGGAGCTCGGCCTCGTAGGTCAGCTCGATGCCGGACTTCCCGATGGTGTCCCCGGCCCGGTACCCCTCGGTCTTGCGCGGTTCGAGCTCCGTGTCGTTGATCTCCCCGACCATGCCCAGCAGGTGAGCGGCCACCGTGCCGTTGGGGTACACCCGCTCGGTCAGCTGGAGCCCCTCGATGCCGGGGAAGTCGACCTGGTGCTCGCGCACGTAGATGACCTTCTCCTTGGGCACGTCGACGGCCACGGGGACGGGCTTGAACCGGCTGAAGCGCTCGTCGGCCATCCGCTCGTGGAGCAGCACCACGGGCACGCCGAGAAGCCCGGCCAGACGGGGCAGGACGTCGGGGTGCTCCTCGATCTTCTCCCGGTCGGCCACCAGGGCCAGCACCACCCGGTTGTCGGCCAGGACCTGGCCGTTGCGGTCCAGGATGCGCCCCCGGGGCGCCTCGGTGTAGACGACGGCGACGCTGTTGTGCTGGGCCTCCACCTTGAGGGTGGGCGAGGCCAGCACCTGGAGGTACCAGAGCCGGGCCAGCAGGGCGCAGAACAGGGACAGGACGACCATCCCCAGGACGCCGAGGCGCAGGCGCGAGGAGTCCTGGGTCATGAAGCCTCCGTCACGAGTTCAACGGCGCGCCGGCCTGGAGGGGGCGCTGGTCCCTCATGGAACCCCAGGACCAGCCGACCAGCTTGACCGCGACCGGCGCCAGCACGGCGTTGGACAACCCCACCACTGCGGCGATGGTAGCCAGGTGGCCGTTGATCATCCGTTCACCCAGCATGGAGCCGATCGCCGCGTAGAGGACCACCCCGGCCACGCTGGCCGCCGCCGCGGTCAGCACGGGGATGTACCAGGCCGACCGCAGCACGCCGGTGTTGGCCACGCCGACCCAGTACCCGACCAGGGTGAAGACCAGGGCCGAGAGGCCCAGGGGGGTGGGCAGGAACAGGTCGATGAGCATGCCGGAGGTGAACCCGAGCGCCGCCCCCCGGGTGGCGCCGGCCGTGATGCCGCCCGCCACCGCCACCAGGAGCATGAAGTCGGGCATGACGCCGAAGAGGCGGGTCCGGGACAGCACGGTCGTCTGGACCAGGAGGGCGGTCAGCAGCATGAGCGGCATCCGCAGCCGCGGATCGTGCCTCATGAACTCGGCTGCCAGAGGAGGACGCGGACGAACTCGAGGCGGTCGATGTCCACGCTCGGGTCGAGGCGGATCTCCTGCTGGAGGGCACCCGGCCCGGCGGTGGCGCTGCGCACCCGGCCGACGGGGATCTGCGGCGGGAAGAGTCCCCGCTCCAGGCCGCTGGTGACCACCGGCTCGCCCACCTGGACGGGGATCTCGGTGGTGATCAGGTCGAGGGGCAGCGGGTTGCGGGCGCCACCGCCCCGGGCCACACCCTGCTCCCCCGAGTTGGCCAGCCGGACGCCCACGTTCGACTGGGGATCGGTGATCAGCAGCACCGTCGCACGCGTCTGCGACACCTGCGTGAGACGGCCGACCAGGCCGGCGGCGGTGACGACGGGCATGCCCACGTCGAGCCGGGCGTCGGAGCCCCGGTCGATGGTGATGGTGAGCTGGAAGTTGGTGGGAGCGGTGGACACCACCCGGGCCGGCACCGACTCGAGGCCGCCCGTGTAGTCCAGCCCCTGCAGCTGGAGGAGGCCCTGGCGCTCCCGGTCGGCGTCGGCGCCGCGGATGGCGCCGGCCCGCGCTTCGTCGAGCTGGCGCCGGAGCCGCTCGTTCTCCGACTTCAGGCTGCCGAAGTCCCCGATGGTGCTGAAGAAGCCGGCGATGGGCGAGATCACGGTGTCGGCCGCCGACTGCACGGGGGCGAAGGCGTCGCGGGCCGTCTGGCGCACCGACTCCAGCGCCCCGTCCCCCGCGCCCCGGTAGTCCAGGGTGAGCACGGTGACCGAGGTGAGGGCCAGTAGGACCAGGAAGAAGCGGTTACGCCGACTCCTCCGGTAGACCGCCACCGTTACCTGTCGTTGTTGCCCGAAAGCACCTGCCGTAGGACGTTGAACTCCTCGAGGCACTGACCGGCGCCGAGGGCCACAGAGTAGAGAGGGTTGTTGGCGATGACGATCGGCATGCCGGTCTCGCTCTGGAGCCGGACGTCGAGCCCGTGCAGGAGCGCGCCGCCGCCGGTCAGCACGATGCCGGCCTCCATGATGTCGGCGGCCAGTTCCGGCGGGGTCTTGTCGAGGGTGACCTTGACCGAGTCCACGATGGCCGACACCGGCTCGTCGAGGGCCCTGCGGATCTCCTCGGTGGTCGTCACGATGGTCTTGGGGAGCCCGGTGACCAGGTCGCGGCCGCGGATCTCGGCCCGCAGCTCCTCCTCGAGCGGGTAGGCCGAGCCCAGGGCGATCTTGATCTCCTCGGCCGTCCGCTCCCCGAGGGCCAGGCTGTACTCCTTCTTGATGAACTGGATGACGGCGTCGTCGAGTTCGTCGCCGCCGATGCGGACGGACTGGCTGGTGACGATGCCGCCCAGGGAGATGACCGCCACCTCGGTGGTGCCGCCGCCGATGTCGACCACCATGTTGCCGGTGGGCTCGTGGACGGGCAGGCCGGCGCCGATGGCCGCGGCCATGGGCTCCTCGATGATGAAGGGGGTCTTGCGGGCGCCGGCGTACTCGGCCGCCTCCTGCACCGCCCGCTTCTCGACGCCGGTGACGCCCGACGGCACGCAGATCACCATGCGGGGCTTGGCCCAGCGGCGCTGGTGGACCCGGGTGATGAAGTACCGCAGCATCTTCTCGGTGATTTCGAAGTTGTTGATGACGCCGTCGCGCAGCGGGCGCACGGCCTGGATGTGGCCGGGCGTGCGGCCGATCATCCGCTTGGCCTCCAGGCCGACGGCCAGCGGCCGGCCGTCCTTGACGTTCACCGCCACCACCGACGGCTCGTTCAGGACGATGCCGCGACCGCGCACGTAGACGAGCGTGTTGGCGGTGCCCAGGTCGACCGCCATGTCGCGACCCAGAAATGCAGAAAAGAAGTTGTCGGACATGTGCAGGCTCCGCGCCAGGGGTCGGCTGTGAGGCTAGGCGCTTCGAGAGGGGGTCACAAGCCCGCCCCGAGGCTTACTTCAGGCCGGGAAAGAAAAGTTCGATCTCCCGCTGGGCCGACTCGGGGGAATCCGACCCGTGCACCAGGTTCTCGGTCATCTCGATGGCCAGGTCGCCCCGGATGGTGCCGGGTGCGGCCTGGGTGGGATTGGTCGCCCCCATGAGGGTGCGGACCACCGCGTACGTCTCGTCCGGGCCCTCGACCACCATCAGCAGCGCCGGGCCGCGGGTGATGAAACTGACCAGGTCGTCGTAGAACGGCTTGCCCTGGTGCTCGCCGTAGTGGGTGCCCGCCGTCCCGGTGTCGATGGTCCGCAGCTCGGCCGCCACCAGCCGCAGGCCCTTGGCCTCCAGCCGGGCGACGATCTGGCCGGCCAGCCCCCGCTCCACCGCGTCCGGCTTGCAGATGACAAGTGTTCTGTCCACGAGGCGGTGACCCTACCTGGCCCCGGAGTGGGCGATTCGCGGCGACATACCGCACCGGATCGCCCACACCGGGCGAGCGAGGTTGGCTCGCCGGCGGGGCAGGGGCCCCCGCCGGCACCTGACGGGCGTGGTCCGAAGGACCCGGGTGCCCGTCAGTGAGGAATCGAGCTGTGCTTGAACTCGTTCAGCTCGGGCCAGCCGGCGGCCAGGTCGAGGCAGCGCTCGACGGTGTCCCGTGCCCTCTTCTGGTCGGTGCCTCCCCGGTTGAGGAGCCGGATGAACACCGACTGCCCCTCGGTGATCACCGTGGGCACCCCGAACACCCGGTGCTCGGCCACCGCGGCCTGGTGCTCGACGCGGAAGGTGTCACGGGGCCGGCAGCTGAGGACCTCGTCGAAGACCTGGTTGGGGTCGAGCCCCTCGGCGGCCAGCACGGCGGCGACGACGCTGTGCTCGCGGATGTCCAGGCCCTTGTCGTGCCGGGCGGCGAAGAGCGCCTTGTGCACCTCGGGGAACGCCTCGGGCCAGCCGTCACGCACGGCGACGCCCACCTCCACGGCCAGACGGGTGGCGGCCATCTCGGGATCGTCCCAGACGTCGGTCTCGCCCTCGGACACCTTGGTCTGGTTCAGGGAGAACGCCAGCCACCGCACGTGCCAGTCGTCGCCCGCTTCCTGCTGACCGAGCAGCACGTGCTCGGCGAAGTTCCTGGCGAACGGTCAGCGGTAGTCCCAGGTGACGGCGAACTCCCGGGCGCTCATGTCGCGGCCTTGACGGTAGGCGCGGGCAAGAGGCGGGGCTCGGGGACGGCGGTCTCGGGCCAGCGCTTGCGGGACTTGGCCGAGAGCTTGCGGAGGAGGGCGATGGCCCCCGGGTCGTCGTCGCCGGGCCGGCCCTCGATGGTGCCGTCCTGGAGCATCTTGACGATGATCTCCCGGCCGATGTCGGTGCGGACGACGGTCAGCGTCCAGTCGTTGAACGCCCCGATCCCGCCGGTGGAGATGTCGGCGTGCTCGGCGGCGAAGTCGGGGCAGAGCTTGCAGCCCTCCCGCGTCCAGGCGTGGCACTCCTTGAGCGGGACCTCGTGGTAGTCGCCGTTGCGCATCCAGATCTGGAAGACGCCCTTGATGTTCATCTTGACCATGTCCTGCTTGCGCAGCCCGTACTTGGCCTCGAACAGCTCCTCGAAGATGGCGTCGTCGAAGGTCTTGGAGCAGAGCAGGCCGATGTTGAGGACGAACCGCCTGGCCGGCTTGCCCGCCTTGCGCACGGTCATGACCGGCGGGACCGAGGACTGGCAGCTCATCCCGACCAGGGCCAGCTTCTCGGCCCCGCCCTCGACCGCCTCGGCGTAGGCCATGGTGTTGGCCGAGTAGGTGTAGCGGCTGCCGGCGGCGGCCAGCACCTCCTCGGGGGTCCGGGCCACGCC
>JBOGIE010000124.1:0-8282 GCA_050742435.1 Acidimicrobiales bacterium
TCCTTCTCGTCGACGTAGACGGCGTAGGCCTGCGGGCGGCTCCCCGGCAGCTTCCACTCCCGCCACGTGCCGGTCGAGGGGTCCAGCACCGCGACCTGGCCGGCGTTCCACTCGCTGACCCAGATCTTGCCGGCGGAGTCCGACCACACCCGGCGGGCGCCCTGGCGGGCGGTGGGCGGGTCGATGGGGGTGGCCCGGCCGGTGGCGGTGTCGATCTTGGCCACGTGGTGGCCGGCGAGGGACGCGTAGTACACGTCGCCCGACGGGGTCACGGTGATGCCGTAGGGACCGGGGCCCCGGGGAGCGTCGAACACCTCGACCTGGCCCGACCGCGGGTCGAGCCGGCCGTAGTAGCCGGCCTGGCCGGTGAACCACAGGATGCCGTCGCGGCCGAAGGCGGCGGTGTTCATGTTCACGTTGCGGGTGCCCGACGGCAGTGCGAACCGCCTGACCTCGCGGGTCGCCCCGTCGACCCGCACGATGGCGTTGAGCCCGCCGTCGGTGACCCAGGCCGCCCCGTCCGGGCCGACGATGACCCCGTGGGGAGCTGCGCCGGACCCGAGGCGGACGTGGGTGGTCTCGCCGGTGGCCGGGTCGAGGCGGCCGAGCTCGCCGGTGGACTGGGCCGTGTACCAGACCGACCCGTCGGGCGCGGGGGCGACGTCGTGGGGACGGGAGCCGGCGGGCACCGGGTAGGTCGTCATGCGGGCCTCGACCGGTGGGGACGAGGTGGTGGTGGGGGAGTCGCCGGCCGGGGCCGCGGCTTCCACCGTGGTCGGCGGCGACGACGCCGGGGCTTCCTCGGGGTCGTCGCTGCTGCACGCCCCGCCCACCAGGGTCAGGGCGACAACTGCGGCGGCCCACCGCGCCCTCACAGCGTCCCCTGGTCGCTGCGCCCGCCGGCCCTCGAGGGCCCGCCGGCGGAGGCCTTCACTGCGTTCCGGCAGGGCCGGCAGGCCCGGCCGGCGTGCTGCGCTCACAGCCGCCTCGTGAGGAAGTCGGCGACGGCGGCGTTGAACTCGTCGGCGGCCTCGAGGCTCGACAGGTGCCCGGCACCGGGCAGCACGACGAGCTCCGACCCGGGGATCCGCTCCTGCATGGCCTTGGCCACCTCGGGCGGCGACAGGGCGTCGTCGTCGCCCACCAGCACGAGGGTGGGCACGGCGATGCCGGCCAGCTCCTCGGTGGCGTCGGGGCGGTGCTTCATGGCCTCCAGGGCCCCGATGAACCCGGCCGGCGGGTTGGCGGCCATGAGCCGGCGCACCCGCTCGACCAGCTCCAGCCGTGACGTCCGGGTGTGCTCGCACAGCAGCCCCTCGAGCAGGGTCTCGACGAGGGCGGCCGTCCCCACCCGGGCCACCTGGTCCTGCTGGTCGGTGCGGCGCTCGAAGGCCTCGGCGGTGTCGGCCGCGGCCCGGGTGTCGGCCAGGATCAGGCCGGCCACCCGCTCGGGGTACTGGCGCAGGAAGGCGAAGGCCACGTAGCCGCCCATGGAGAGCCCGGCGACCACCGCCCGGTCCAGCCCGAGGTGGTCGAGCAGCCCGGCCAGCAGGTCGGCGCTGCCCAGCATGGTGTAGCGGTACATGCTCTCGGGGGCGTCCGACTGGCCGAACCCGAGCAGGTCCGGGGTGACCACCCGGCGCTGCCGCGACAGGTGCGCCACCTGCGGCTCCCACATGCCGGCGTGGAGGGGGAAGGCGTGGAGGAGGACCAGGGCGGGCTCCCCGCTCCCCGCGTCCACGTAGTGCAGACGGACCCCGTCGACCTCGGCGAACGGCACCGGCCCACGGTAGACCCGTCCTACGCTGGGCGGCGTGCGCCCCGGGGTCATCGTGCTGGTCGGGCTGCCCGGGGCGGGCAAGAGCACCCTCGCCCGGGCCGTCGCCGGGCGGGTTCCCGACGCCCGCATCCTCGACAAGGACAAGGTGCGCCATGCCCTGTTCGCTCCCTGCGACTACACGTCGGCCGAGCGCGACGTGGTCTTCGCCGCCCTGCTCGACGCCGCCCGCTACCACCTGGGCCGGGGCCGGGTGGTGGTCTTCGACGGCCTCACCTTCTCCCGGCGGGCCCAGGTGGCGGCGGCCGAGGCGGTGGCCGAGGAGGCGGGGGCGTTCGTCGCCGTCATCGTCTGCGACGTGCCCGTCGAGGTGGCCATCGAGCGGTGCGAGGCCGACGCCCGGGCCGGGAAGGGCCACCTGGCGTCGAACCGGGACGGCGAGCTGGTCCGGCGGGTGGCCTCGGAGATGGAGGAGCCGGCCGGCTACTACCTCACCCTGGACATGACCGGCGACGTCGACCGGCTGGCCGGGCAGGCGCTTTCCTACGTGGAGGAGCAGGCCCACTCCGACCACTAGTTTGCATCGATGGACGATCGCCAGCTCGGGGCGGGCAGGAACCGGAGGGACTGACCGTGGGTATCGAGCGCTACCTCCTGCCCGAGACGCCCGTCGCCTCCTTGGCCGAGTGGCAGGCGGCCGGAGGCGGCCAGGCCCTCGACATCGCCCGCCGGCTCGGCGTGGAGGGCACCATCGAGGAACTGGCGGCCGCCGGCATGCGCGGCCGGGGCGGCGCCGGCTTCCGGACCGCGCTCAAGTGGTCCGGTGTGCGGGCCGCCCAGGGCACCCACCGCTACGTGGCGTGCAACGCGGCCGAAGGAGAGCCGTCGAGCTTCAAGGACCGCGCCATCCTGCGGGTGAACCCGTACCAGGTGATCGAGGGGCTGGCCGTCGCCGCCGCCACCATCGGGGCCCGCGAGGCCTACATCGGCATCAAGCGGAGCTTCCAGCGGGAGATGGAGCGCCTGGTGGCCGCGCTCGAGGAGATGGAGGCGGCCGGGCTGGCCGGCGACGTCCCCATCAACGTGGTCGGCGGCCCCGACGAGTACCTCTTCGGCGAGGAGAAGGCGCTGCTCGAGGTGATCGAGGGCAAGCCGCCGCTGCCCCGCCTGTTCCCGCCCTACGAGCACGGCCTGTTCGCCACCGGCACGCAGATGGGATGGGAGGCGGTGCCCCGGGAGCCGGGCCACGGCCCGGAGCTCGACATGGCCAACCCGACGCTGGTCAACAACGTGGAGACGCTGGCCAACGTCCCCCACATCCTCGCCCGCGGGGCGTCGTGGTTCCGCGGCATGGGGACGGCGGAGTCGCCCGGCCACGCGGTGGCCACGGTGGTGGGCGACGTCGTACACCCCGGCGTGGCCGAGATCGAGCTGGGCATGCCCCTTTCCGCACTCATCGACGAGGTGGGCGGGGGACCGCTTCCCGGCCGGCGCATCAAGGCCGCGTTCTCGGGCATCTCCAACCCGGTGGTCACCGCCGAGAACCTCCACACGCCGCTCACCTACGAGGACATGGCCGCCATCGGCTCCGGCCTGGGCGCGGTGGGCTTCGCCGCCTACGACGACACCGCCTGCATGGTGGAGGTGGCCTTCCAGTACTCCCGCTTCCTCTGGATCGAGTCGTGCGGCCAGTGCCCGGCGTGCAAGCTCGGCACCCAGGAGATCACCCACCGCCTCAACGAGATCGAGGCGTGCCGGGGGTCGGAGGAGGACGTGGCCGTGATCGGCGGCCGGCTGGCCAACGTCACCGACGGGAACCGCTGCTACCTGCCGGTGGAGGAGCAGCACGTCGTGGGCAGCATCCTGCGGGCCTTCCCCGAGGAGTTCGCCGCCCACCTCGAGGGCGACTGCCCGACGCCGCGCACCGACCTGATCGCACCGAAGATCGTCGAGCTCGAGCACGGCACGGTGACCTACGACGAGCGCCACCGCCGCAAGCTGCCCGACTGGACCTACGAGGACTGAGCCTCCGCCCACGCGTCCTGTAGGGCGCCGAGGAGCACGTCCGGCGGCTGGGCCCCCACCACGCCCAGCGTCCCGCCCAGCACGAAGAAGGGGACGCTGGTGATGCCGAGGTCGGCGGCGCGCTGCTCGTCGGCGCGGACCTCGGCCGCGAACCGGTCGCCGGCCAGGACGGTCCGGACCTCGTCGGGCTCGAGGCCCCCGGCCTCGGCCACGCCGGCCAGCACGTCGTGGTCGCCGAGGTGGAAGCCCTTGGTGAAGGTGGCGTGGAACATGCGCTCGGTCAGCTCGGCCTGCACCCCCGCCTCGGCGTGCGTCTCCTGCTGGGCTGCATAGTGCAACAGCCGGTGGGCGTCGAACGTGTTGCCCGGCTTGGCCTTGTCGAAGCGCAGGACGACGCCCTGCTGCGCGCCGGCCTCGATCATCCGGTCGATCACGGCGTCGGCCTCGGGCAGGGTGATCCGGTACTTGGCCGCCAGCTTGTCCAGGTAGGCCTCTTCACGGATGACGGGTGCCGACGGGTCGAGCTCGAACGACCGCCACCGCACGACGACCGCGTCGCGGTGCTCGAAGCGGGCGAGGGCGACGTCGAACCGCCGCTTGCCGATGTAGCACCACGGGCAGGCGACGTCGGACCAGATGTCGACGTTCACCGGCGAACCGGTGACCGAGCGGTCAGATCTTGGAGGCTCCCGCGCCGCCCTTCTTGGCCGCCTTCTTCTTGCCCGCGGCCTTCGACTTCTTGGCCGCGGCCGCCGCCTTGCGGTCGGCCTCGCCGGCCGCCCACTCCTTGGTTGTCTGGTCCTCGATGGTGGCATCCGCCGCCAGGTTCTTGACCGAACGGATCCCGCCCATGGCCGACGCCTTGGTGTTGTACGCCTCGCTGGTGGCCACGATCTGACCGTTCGTGGAGAGCAGCGAGAAGCGGAACTTCCCGGTGCTGCCCTTCTTGACGACGAACTTGCCCGGCATCAATTCCCCCTTGTCGGAACACGACCGAAGCCAGAAACATACCGCCGCCGTCGCGCCGGGCGGAGGATACCCCTACCGCCGCTTGCGCAGCAGCCCGAACACGCCGCGCGCCACGGTGTTGATCATCGATCGGCCCTCGCGCGACTTGAGGTAGCCGAGCACCGCGTTGTCGTCCTTCTTGGCTTTCGTCTTGGACGGGCGTGGCCCTTCCTCCTTCGGCCGCTGTCCTTCGGCGGCGGCGGTGGCGGCGGCTTCCGCGGCGGCGGCCATCCGGGCGCCCAGCTTCTCGCGGGCCGACTCCCGGTCGATCTCGGTGGCGTACTTGGACCACAGCGAGCTGTCGCGCGCCGCCCGGTCGAGGGCCTCGGTCTCGATGGCGGCCATCAGGGAAAGCGGGGGCCGCAGCCGTGTCCACACCACCGGCGTGGGCGCGCCCCGCTCGGAGAGGATCGTCACCATGGCCTCGCCCGTGCCCAGCTGGGTGAGGTCCTCCTCGAGGTCGTAGTCGTCGGTGTTGGGATAGGTGGTGACCGCGGCCTTCAACGCCTTGGCGTCGCGCGGCGTGAAGGCCCGCAGGGCGTGCTGCACCCGGTTGCCGAGCTGGGCCAGGACGTCGTCGGGCACGTCGTCGGGGAGCTGGGTGACGAAGAAGACGCCCACGCCCTTCGACCGGATGAGGCGCACTGTCTGGGTGACCTGGTCGAGGAAGGCGTCGCTGGCGTCGGCGAAGAGGAGGTGGGCCTCGTCGAAGAAGAACACCAGCTTGGGCTTGTCCAGGTCGCCGACCTCGGGCAGGTCGTGGAACAGCTCGGCCAGGAGCCACATGAGGAAGGTCGAGAACATCTTCGGCTTGTCCTGCACCGCGGCCAGCTCGAGGCAGGAGATCACGCCCTGGCCCTCGGGGGTGGTGCGCAGCAGGTCGGCCACCTCCAGCTCGGGCTCCCCGAAGAAGGCCTCGCCGCCCTGGTCCTCCAGCTCCACGATCTTGCGCAGCAGCACACCGGTCGTGGCCGACGACAGCCCGCCGATGGCCTTGAGCTGCTCCTTGCCCTCCTCGCTGTCGAGGAAGCGCAGGACCTCGCGCAGGTCGGCCAGGTCGAGCAGGGCCAGGCCGTTGTCGTCGGCGTAGCGGAAGACGAGCGACAGCGACGACGCCTGGGTCTCGTTGGCGTCCATCACCTTGGCCAGCAGTTGCGGCCCGAACTCCGAGATCGTCGCCCGCACGGGGACGCCCGGGCCGAGGCCGCCGAGAGAGAGGAAGGTCACCGGGAAGCCCGAGGGCGTCCACTCGATACCGAGGTCGCCGGCGCGGCGGGTGACCGCGTCGCCCGGCTGGCCGGGGCGGGAGAGGCCGGAGAGGTCGCCCTTGATGTCGGCGGCGAAGACGGGCACGCCCATCGCCGACAGCTGCTCGGCCATCAGCTGCAGGGTCTTGGTCTTGCCGGTGCCCGTGGCCCCGGCGATGAGGCCGTGGCGGTTGCACATGGCCGCCGGCACCTGCACCACCGCCCCGGGGTGGACGGTGCCTCCGTGCATGGCCCGACCCAGCTCCAGGCTCGGGCCGTCGGTGGCGTAGGCGGCCGCCGTGCGGGACGCGAAGTCGCTCATGGCCGCTGGCTATCCATGCCGGTCGCCGCAGAACTGGTGACGCTCAGCCGCGCTGGGCGCCGTTCTCCGTCACCGGTTCGAGGGGGTGTCGGCCAGGAGGGCCTGGGCCGCGGCCCGGCCGGGGGTGCCGGCGATGCCACCGGTGGGGCCGGTGCCGGCCCCGGAGAGGTAGAGGCCCCGAACCGGTGCGCGGTGGCGGCCGAGGCGGCGGGTGGGGCGGAAGGGGCCGAGCTGGTCGAGGGCGATGTCGAGGTACATGGGATGGGCCCCGGGCCAGCGCCCGGCCCGCTCCATCTCGTCGGGCGTGTGGGTGGCGATGCCCACGATGCTCGACCGGAACCCGGGCGCCCGGTCCTCGACCGTCTCCAGGCACCGCTCCACGAACTCCTCCTTGCGGGCCGGCCATCCCCCCTGCACCCGGGACGGCGCGGCCGGGCAGGCCAGGTACACGGTGTGGTGGCGGGCGGGGGCGAGGGTGTCGTCGATGGCCGAGGTGGTGAACGCGTACAGCGGCATGGGGTCGGGGAGGAGCCGGGCTTCGGACGCCGCCCAGCCGCTGACCAGGTCGCCCAGCCGGTCGACGTAGCTCTGGAGGCCGTTCCAGTCGCCGGGACGGGCGTTGGGATAGGGCGGGAGGCGGTCGGTGGCCACGTGGACCAGGGCCTGGACGACGTTGCCCCGGCGGGCCGCGGTCAGGTCGGCGCGGTCGCGACCGGCCAGCGGGGGGTCGAGCAGCTGGAGGAGGGCGGTCTTGGGGTCGATGGCCGTCACCGCAGCTCGTGTCTCGATGCGCTCGCCGCCCTCGGTGACCACCGCCCGCACCCGGCCGTCGCGGGCGTCGATGGTGGCGACGGGGGCGTTGCACCGGAGGTCCCCGCCCAGGGATTCCAGCCGCCGGACCAGGGCGTCGGTCAACCCCTGGGCGCCGCCCCGGGCGTGCCACTGGCCGAACAGGTGGTAGGCCGCCTGCCACCAGGCGAACAGGGCGCCCCCAGGCAGCGAGGGCCCCACACCGGCGTGGGCGGCGAAGGCGGCGATCGGCGCCTGGCTGAGGTTGCTGGGCAGGTGGCGGCGGAGGAGCGACTCGTAGGGCCCCAGAGCGTCGGCGACGGTGGAGAAGGGCCGGGGCCGGAGCGCGTGGACCAGGGACGACAGGCGCACGGGCAGGTCGCGCAAGGGCATCTCGCCCTGGATGGCGGGCAGGATGGTGCGGACGACGGGCACGGCCTTGTCCATGAAGTCGGTGTAGGCCCGGGCCTCGTCCACGCTGTGCTCGGCGATCGAGTCGACGGTGGCCTCGATCGAGCGGTGGAAGCGGACGCGCCGGCCGTCGGCCAGGACGGCCACCGAGAACGGATCCATCTCCTGGTACTCGAGCCCGGCCCCGGCCAGGTCCAGCTGGCGGGGGATGACCGTCATGTTGATGATGTTGTGGGCCACCGAGTGCATGTCGAACCGGTAGCCGGGAACGGTCTCCTCAGTCCGGGACCCGCCGCCGGGGCGGTCGGCCGCCTCCAGCACCACCACGTCCCGCCCGGCGCGAGCGAGGTAGCAGGCGGCGACGAGCCCGTTGTGACCGCCGCCGACCACCACGGCGTCCCGGGCAGCCACGCCCCCCAGCATTGCAGCACCGACGTGCCCGCCGGCCCGATTGGGTAGGACCGCCAGGCCGGGCGGGAGAACGGAGGGTCACGGTTGAGGATCGAGGACTACGCGGTCATCGGCGTCACCCAGCCCGCGGCCCGGGTCGGCCGGAACGGGTCGATCGACTGGCTGTGCCTACCCCGCTTCGACTCCGTGGCCTGCTTCGCCGCCCTCCTGGGCACCGCCGACCACGGGTACTGGCGGCTCGGCCCGGCCGGGGGGACGACGGCGGCGTCGCGCCGGTACCGGGGCGACTCGC
>JBOGIE010000125.1:0-8252 GCA_050742435.1 Acidimicrobiales bacterium
GGCCGCCTCCATCCCGATCCTGCACGCCATCGTGCTGGGGATCACCCAGGGGCTGTCGGAGTTCCTGCCCATCTCGTCCAGCGGCCACCTGATCCTGGTGCCCTGGCTGTTCGGGTGGAACGACCTGAGCGGCGAGGCCAACGCCGACCTGAGCAAGACCTTCGACGTCGCCCTTCACGTCGGCACGTTCCTGGGGGCCATCGCCTACTTCCGGCGCGACCTGCTCCGCCTGGCCGTGGCCGGGCTGGGGTCGATCGCCCGGCGCTCGGTGCGCACCGATGACGAACGCCGGGCCTGGCTGCTCCTGCTCTCGGCGCTGCCCGGGGCGGCGGTGGGCGCCTCGCTGGAGGGGTTCATCAACGAGGAGCTGGGCCGGATATGGCTGATCGCGGTGATGCTGATCGGATTCGGCCTGCTCCTGGCCGTGGCCGACCGGCTCCCGAGCGACAGGGGCATGGAGGGATTCGGCGTCCGCCAGGCCCTGGTCATGGGCATGGCCCAGGCCGCGGCCCTCTCCCCCGGGGTCTCCCGGTCGGGCGTCACCATCACCGCCGCCCGCTTCCTGGGCTTCGAGCGCGACGCCGCCGCCCGGCTCTCCTTCCTGATGAGCATCCCGATCATCGGGGGGGCCGCCGTCTACAAGGGGGCCGAGGTGGCGGTCGACGGGCTGCCGCCCGGGATGGCGGCACCGTTCGTCTGGGGCATCCTGGCGTCCGCCGTCACCGGGCTTGGGGCGGTGTGGCTGGTGCTCCGGGTGGTGCGGACCCGGTCGTTCCTGCCGTTCGTGGCGTACCGGGTGCTGGTCGGCCTGTCGGTGCTGGCCCTCCTGGCCTCACCTCTGCGGTGAGGACCAGGGTGACGACGCCGGCCGCCACCGCGTAGGCCACCCGCCGGGCCTCCTCGGGGGCGACGGCCACCGCCACCGCCTCCGGCCCCACGTCGAGCACCAGGGCGGCCTCGGCCACCGGGAAGGTGGGCTCCTCCCCCACCGGCGGCGGGTCGAAGGTGGCCAGCACGTCGACCCGGTCGCCCGGGCGGACGGCGACCGAGGCCGGGCCGGCCGGCACCGCCACCGCCTGGGTCTCGTCCGGCAGCAGGGCGGCCAAGCCCTCCAGCCCGTCCGGAGCCAGGTTGGCGGCCACCACGGGCGCCCCCGGGAGCAGCGGGACCACGACCGTCCGCCCCACGGCCCCGCTGGTGGCCCCTACCGTCCCCTCGGGGAGGAAGGCGGCCGGCATGGAGCGCAGGACGACGTCGGCCGGGCGGACCACCGAGCCGATCTCCACGGCGCGAGTGGCGGTGACGACAGGTCGGAGCCGCCCGTAGCGGGCGGCCTGGGCCCCGGCCTTCTCGACCTGACCGGCGACGGTGACCGCGGTGAAGCAGGCGAGGGCGACGACCGCCGCCCAATAGGCGAGCGGCGAACGGGCGAGGCGGCGCAGGCGCAGGCGCACGGCGTTGTTCCTCCGGAAGGATTGCGGACCACGGAGGGGGAAGCCGGGCGGCGCTCGGCCCAAGACTACGTGGGAAGCGACCCCGGGTCCATGGCCCCTTCGGCGCACCCGCAGGCGGGCTCGGCCGGAATTCCGGGGATGGCCCGCAGCAGCACGCCCTTGACCCGCTCGATGTTCTCGGCCAGCACCCGGAACACCGACTCCATGGTCACCGCCTCGGCTCTCTCGCCATCCCCCTCCCGGCCGCTCGGGCCTGCCCCGGCGTCGTAGTCGGTGACCAGGGCCAGCCCGCAGTAGCAGATGCCCAGCTCACGGGCGAGGGCGGCCTCGGGGTACTGGGTCATGTTGACCACCTCCCACCCCGCCGACGAGAACCACCGCGACTCTGCCCGGGTCGAGAACCGCGGGCCCTGGATGACCACGACCGTGCCCCGCTCGTGGACGGTCACCCCTTCGGCCCGGGCGGCGTCGACCGCCACCCGCCCCAGCTCGGGGCAGTACGGGTCGGCGAAGGAGACGTGGGCCGGGAGCGGCCCGTCGAAGAAGGTGTCGGCCCGCCCCGACGTGCGGTCGACGAGCTGGTCGCACACCACGAGGTCCCCCGGCTTCACGTAGGGCTGGAGCGATCCCGTCGAGCACGGAGCCAGCAGCCGGCGCACGCCCAGGCGGCGCAGCGCCCAGAGGTTGGCCCGGTAGTTGATCCGATGGGCCGGGATGGCGTGGCCCGGCCCGTGCCGGGGGAGGAAGGCCACCCGCCGCCCGGTCACCGTGCCCACGGCCACCCGGGCCGACGGCGCCCCGTACGGCGTCTGGACGGCCACCTCCTCGACGTCGTCGAGGAACGCGTAGAAGGCGGTGCCGCCGAAGACGCCGATCTCGGCGGACGGCAGGGTCACCGCCCTAGGCCGTCTTGGCCTCGGCTGCTTTGGGCTTGGGCCTGGCCGTGGACTCGGCGGACGCCGCCGGAGCGGTGTCCTTCTTGGCCGGTTCGCCCTTGCCGTCGCCCCGGCCGTCGCCCTTGCCGTCGGCCTTGGCGTCGCCCTTGCCGTTGGCCGGGGCGTCGACCTTGGGCTCGGACCGCTCGCCCCGACCGCTCCGGTTGTCGGTGCGGTAGAACCCGGAGCCCTTGAAGGCGATGGCCGGGACGCTGAACACCTTGCGCAGGGCGCCGCCGCAGGCCGGGCACTCGGTGAGGGGCGCGTCGGTGAACGACTGCGTCACCTCCAGGCGTTCGCCACACGACTTGCAGGCGTACTCGTACTTCGGCATTCAGGACTCCCGGGGGCCCGGTCCGGCGGGGATCGCACTGGCGTCGGGCAACTCTCATCGTATCTCAGGCCGTAGCATTGCCAAGGTGGAGGATCCTCGGGCCCGGCTGCGCGAGTTCCGCCATGCCCTGGCCCGCCTGGGCGACGTGCTGGCGTCGACCCGTGACCGTCACGTCATGGTGTCGGCGCTGCTGGAGACGACCACCTCCTACCTGGGGGCCCCGGCGGGCGTCTTCTACATCGTGGTGGCCGGCAGCGAGCGGCTACGGCCGATGGAACGGGTCGGCACCGCGGTCGACGCCCAGATCGGCGAGCTGGCCGGAGGCACCGGCCTGGCCGGGGCCGCGGCCGCGGCCGGCACCGCCGTCCTGTGGCCGGCCGGCGACCCCGCCTCCCACCTCGAGCCGTCGCCCCTCGAACCGGACCTGGGCCCCGGGGCCATGGCCATCCCCCTGCGCTCGGGGGGCCATCCCTTCGGCGTGCTGGCCTATTACGGCCGCCGGTCGCCGTTCGAGGAGGAGGACGTCGACTCCCTCGGGATCCTCGTGGCCCAGGCCGAGACGGCCATCGAGAACAGCTTCCTGTACGAGGAGGCGGTCCGCCTGTCGCTGACCGACGGCATGACCGGGCTCTGGAACCGGCGCAACTTCGACCTGCGCCTCGAGTCGGAGCTCTCCCGGGCGGTGCGCTTCTCCGAGCCCTTCGCCGTCGTGTTCGTCGAGCTGGACCAGATGAAGCTGGTCAACGACCACCACGGCCATCAGGCGGGCGACACCGTCCTGATCGAACTGGCCCGCCGGCTGACCGAGGCGGTCCGGGAGGTCGACGTGGTGGCCAGGTGGGGTGGAGACGAGTTCACCCTCCTCCTGCCCAAGACCGCCCTGCCCGGCGCCCTCCTGCTGGCCAAGAAGATCCGGGCCGCGGTGGCCAACGCCCCCTTCCGGATCGACACCGGCACCCTCGACATCACCATCTCCGTCGGCGTGGCCGCCTACCCCGAGCACGGCTCGTCGGGCAAGGACCTGGTGGCCGCCGCCGATGCCGCCATGTACCGGGCCAAGGCCGGAGGGCGGAACCGGGTCGAACACGCAGTGGCTGGGGACCTAGGGCCCGAGCGGCCCTCTGAGCGGGATGGAGGGCGGGGGAAACCCCCGCCGGACACCGGAGGTACCCAGTGAAGCGGATCCACAAGGCGGTCATCCCGGCAGCCGGCCTCGGCACCCGGTTCCTGCCCGCCACCAAGGCCCAACCCAAGGAGATGCTGCCCCTCGTCGACAAGCCGGCCATCCAGCACGTGGTCGAGGAGGCCGTCCGGGCCGGTTTCCGGGACATCCTGATCATCACCGGCCGGGGCAAGCGCTCGGTGGAGGACCACTTCGACCGGTCCTTCGAGCTGGAGCACTACCTTGAGAAGGCCGGGAAGTTCGACCTGCTCAAGGAGATCCAGGCCATCGCCGAGATGGCCGACATCCACTACGTCCGCCAGGGCGAGCCCCGGGGCCTGGGCCACGCCGTGTCCGTGGCCCGCCAGCACGTGGGCGACGAGCCGTTCGCCGTCCTGCTCGGCGACGACATCATGACCGGCGGATCCACCGTCCTGTCCGACATGGTGGCCCTGCACGAGCGCTACGGCCGCTCGGTCGTCGCCCTGAAGGAGTTCCCCCGCAGCGAGATCAGCTCCTATGGCTGTGCCGTCCCCGAGGCGGTGGACGAGACCCTGGTGCGGATCATCGACGTGGTCGAGAAGCCCAAACCCGGAGAGGCCCCGTCCAACCTGGCCGTCATGGGCCGGTACCTGTTCACCCCCGAGATCTTCGAGTGCCTCGACCGGGTGCAGCCCGGCAACGGCGGGGAGATCCAGCTGACCGACGCCATCGCCCTCCTTCTCCAGCAGCAGACGATCTACGGGTACGTCTTCGAGGACGGCCGCTACGACATCGGCGACAAGCTGGACTACCTGCGGGCCACCGTCGAGCTGGCCATCGACCGGGAGGACCTCGGGCCCCAGTTCCGCCGCTTCCTGGCCGACCTGGTGCAGCGCAAGAAACTGATTTGATCCGACCCTGGTGTTGATCGACGTCGACTCGGTGCGGCGGGCCATCCTGGGCGCCTGCCCCCCGCTGGCTCCCCGGGCGCTCCCCCTGGCCGAGGCCCTGGGCTGCGTGACCGCCGGCCCGGTGGTGGCCGGCCACGACGTCCCCCCGTTCGCCAACTCGGCCATGGACGGGTTCGCGGTACGGGCGGAGGACACGCCGGGGATCCTGGAGGTGGTCGGGACCACCGCGGCCGGCGACCCGCCGGCGGCGGCGCTGGGCCGGGGCCAGGCGGTCCGGATCATGACCGGCGCCCCGGTGCCCCCGGGCGCCGACGCCATCGTCATGGTGGAACGGACGTCATCCGGTCCCGACCCGGGCACGGTGGTGGTCGAGGAGGCGGCGGTGGGCGACCACATCCGCCATCCGGGCGACGACCTGCGCGCCGGCCAGCTCCTGTTCGAGCCGGGGACCGAGCTCGGCCCGGGGCACCTGGGCGTGCTGGCCAGCGTGGGGTCGGAGACGGTCGAGGTCGTGCCCCGCGCCCGGGTGGGGGTGCTGTCGACCGGCGACGAGCTGGTGTCCGGGGCGGGTGAGCTGCGCCCGGGCCAGATCCGGGACAGCAACCGGCCCATGCTGCTGGCCCTGGTGGCCCAGAACGGGTGGGTTCCCGTCGACCTGCGCACCGCGCCCGACGACGAGGCGGCCATCACCGCCGCCGTGGAACGGGGGGTGGCCGGGTGTGACGCCATCCTGACCTCGGGCGGGGTGAGCGTGGGCGACTTCGACTACGTCAAGGCCGTGCTCGACCGGCTGGGCGACATGCAGTGGTGGCAGGTGGCGGTCAAACCGGCCAAACCCCTCGCCTTCGGCACGGTGGACGTCCCGGGCGGACGCTCGGGCCAACAACGCGGGATACCGGTCTTCGGCCTGCCCGGCAACCCGGTCTCCGCCCTCGTGTCGTTCGAACTGTTCGCTCGGCCCGCGCTGCGCCAGATGACCGGCCACCGGGAGCTGTTCCGGCCCCAGGTCCCGGCGCTCGCCGACGAGGACCTGCGGCGCCGGCCCGACGGGAAGCTGCACCTGGTGCGGGTGGTGGCGACCACCGACGGGGACGGCCGGCTGCACGTCCGGGCTTCGGGCGGGCAGGGGTCGCACCTCCTGCGGGCCATGGCCCTGGCCAACGCCCTCGCCCTCCTGCCCGACGGCGACGGCGTGGCCGCGGGCGGGACCGTACAGGTCGTTCGCCTCACGTAGTTTGGGGGGATGGACCTGGTCGACCCGCACGGACGCACCGTCCGCGACCTGCGTATCTCGATCACCGACCGCTGCAACCTGCGCTGCCGGTACTGCATGCCGGCCGAGGGGATGGAGTGGCTCCCCCGGTCCGAGCTGCTGACCTACGAGGAGATCGAGCGGGTGGCCCGGGTCTGCGTCGAGCGGTTCGGGTTCGACGGCATCCGCATCACCGGTGGAGAGCCCACCGTACGGGCCCACCTGCCCGTTCTCGTGGAGAGGCTGGCCCGGCTGGGCACCGATCTGTCCCTCACGACCAACGGCGCCACCCTCCGCCTGCTGGCCCCCGAGCTGCGGGCCGCCGGGCTGCGCCGCATCAACATCTCCCTGGACTCGCTGCGCCCGGAGACGTTCTTCGCCGTCACCCGTCGCCACGCCCTGGACCAGGTGCTCGACGGCATCGACGCCGCCATCGAGGCCGGGCTGTCGCCGGTGAAGGTCAACTGCGTCCTGATGCGGGGTGTGAACGACGACGAAATCGTCGATTTCGCCACCTTGGGGCGTGAACGGGGCGTGACGATCCGCTTTATCGAGTTCATGCCCCTCGACGCCGACGAGGGCTGGGCGCCGGGCTCGGTCGTCCCCGCCGCCGAGGTGGTGGCGGCCATCGCCGCCGTCTACCCGCTGGAGCCGGCCGAGGGCCGGGGATCGGCGCCCGCCGAGCGCTTCCGCTACACGGACGGCCGGGGCGAGGTCGGCGTCATCGCCAGCGTGACCCAGTCGTTCTGCGCCACCTGCGACCGGGTGCGGCTCACGGCCGAGGGCATGTTCCGCAACTGCCTGTTCGCCACCCGGGAGACCGACCTGCGGGCGATCCTGCGGTCCGAGGGGTCCGACGACGCCCTGGCCGAGGCCATCGAGGCCGAGGTCGGACGGAAATGGGCAGGTCACAGCATCGGCCGGGTGAACTTCATCCGCCCCGGCCGCAGCATGAGCCAGATCGGCGGCTAGCGGGCCGGTGCCGGGGCCGCCCAGCCCCGTCGCCCCGTCCTCCCTCTAGACTCGGGCCCCATGAGCGACCGTGGCCTGACCCACATCGACCCGCTGGGCCGGGCCCGCATGGTCGACGTCACCCCGAAGGAAGCGACCCACCGCCGGGCCCTGGCCCGGTGCCGGGTGGTGATGAAGCCGGAGACGACGTCGATGGTGGCCAGCAACTCCCTGACCAAGGGCGACGTCCTCGCCGTGGCCCGGGTGGCGGGCATCCAGGCGGCCAAGCAGACGCCGAACCTGATCCCCCTCTGCCACCCCCTGTTGGTGGGCTCGGTCTTCGTCAACTTCACCATCGGCGACGACGAGATCGAGGTCGAGGCCCAGGTCGAGACCATCGACCGCACGGGCGTGGAGATGGAGGCCATGACCGCCTGCGCCATCGCCGCGCTGACCATCTACGACATGTGCAAGTCGGTCGACCGGTCCGTTTCCATCACCGATCTGGTGCTCTGGGAGAAGACCGGCGGTCGCTCCGGCATCTACCGCCGGGCACCGCAGGACTGACCCTCCGGAGGGCCTCCGACCGCTTGCCTCACCCCTCCTCGGCTGATAGGAAGAGGGCCGCGCCGGCGCTTCCCCTCCTATCCGCGTTCCGCGGGTCGTGGCGCTGTACCGTCCATCGAGGTAAAGGAAGGTCTGAGGAGCGTGACGTTGGTTCTTCTGGTCCTCGCTGGCATCTGGGCCGCAGTACTCATCCCACCGGCACTCCGCCACCGTGCGGAGGGTCGCCCTGGCGACTCGATCAGCAACTTCCGCCGGCAGCTCTCGGTGCTCCGGCGTACCGGGCCCCACACCGGTCGGGTGCCCGGTGGCGCGCACTGGTACCGACACACCACCACGCCTGCGCTGGCGCCGGTCCCCCGGCCGCTGACCAGCAGCCGCAGCACCTACGCTCCCCACGCCGCGCCCACGCGTGCCGTCCGCCCCGCCTCCGCGCCGTCCGCCGCCCGCAGCCGCACCATCCGCCGCCGGCGCGACGTCCTGAGCGCCCTGGTCGTCGCCGTACTGGCCACCCTTGTGCTGGGTCTCCTGCCCGCCTTTCGGGTGATGCTGATCTTCCACGTGGTGGCCGACGTCCTGCTGGTCGCCTACGTGGCCCTCCTGGTCCACCAGCGCAACGTGGCCGCCGAGCGCGACATGAAGGTCCGGTTCCTGCCGCCGGCCCGCCGCCTCGACCCGGCGCTGCTGCGGGCCGAGCCGGCGCTGCT
>JBOGIE010000126.1:0-8212 GCA_050742435.1 Acidimicrobiales bacterium
GCTGGTCGGGGTGGGGACGGAGGACGAGGGTGCAGTCGCCACCTGCACGGGTGCCTCCCGGGATGTGGTGCCCACGGCGACGGCGATCGCGGTGCCGGCCAGCGCCGCCGTCAGGGCGATGGAGAGTCGGGCTGCCAGTCTGTTCATGCCGCGTGAGACGCATGGCCGGGGGGTTTTGTTCCGCTTTCAACTAAGTGTGGGGCTACCACCACCGGGCGGGGTGCAGGCACCCGGGGCGCGCCGAGGTAGCGGCCGGACCCATGGGACGCTGGGTGGTGATGCCGGTACGGAACGTCTTCCGGAGTCGGAGTAGGAGGGCGGCGCGGTGGGGGACCGGCGTTGGCGCAGTTCTCGTGGCGGTGGCGCTGGTGCTCCTCGCCGCTCCCGCCCACGCGGTGGCCGACGTGTCCGGCTGGCGCACCGAGGAGACCAGGGCCCTGGCCCCCGGCGTGGAGTACCGCAGGATCGTGCGCCCGAGCGGCCCGGTCGTGGCCCATGTGGTGGCGGTGCGGAGGGACGCCGGCGTGGTGCTGCGGTCGGTGCTCTCCAACGACCGGGTCGCCGGTCCCGGCCCGGCCCAGGAACGGACCACGGCCATGTGCCAGCGGGTGCGCTGCATCGCCGCGGTCAACGGCGACTTCGCCTTCCCGAGCGGCGAACCGGTGGGGGGACAGGTGGCCGGCGGTCAGATGGTGCGGTCCCCCGTCCCGACCCAGCACCAGCTGTCGGTGACGGCCGGCGGCGACCTGGCCGCGGGGACGCTGGCGTGGGCGGCCAAGCTGGTCCCCTCCGACCTGCGGCCGGTCGCCATCCAGGGCCTGAACGTGCCCCGGCCGGCAGACACCCTCATCCTCTTCACGCCCGCCTACGGACCGTCGACCGCCACCAACGACTTCGGCGCCGAACTGGTGGTCCGGCTGGTGGAGCCGGGGCCCGGAGCCCGGGTGGGGCACACCGCGCTCGTCGAGCTGGTCACCTTCTTCCCGGGGAAGGGCAACTCCACCATCCCGGCCGACGGGATGGTGCTGTCCGGGCACGGGACCGGCGCCGATGCCCTGGCCGACCTCTGGAACCGTCGCCAGAAGGGTGTGGTGAGTGGTCGGGGCCTGCTGCGGGTGGAGACCACGCCCGGGGTGACCGAGAGCGTGGGCGGCACGCCCGTCCTCGTCCACGAGGGGCGGCGCTGGGTGGCCGACGACGGGTCGGCCTTCGTGGCCGGCCGCCACCCCCGCACCGTGGCCGGGTGGAACGGCGCCGAGATCCTCCTGGTCACCATCGACGGCCGCCAGCCCGGCCACAGCGTGGGGATGAGCCTGCCCGAGGCCGCCGACCTCCTGCGGGCGCTGGGCGCCACCGAGGCCCTCAACCTGGACGGGGGCGGCTCGACCACCCTCGCCGTGGGCTCGTCGGTGGTGAACCGGCCCAGCGACCGCATGGTCCGCCGGGCGGGCAAGGAGCAGATCGTCCACAACCTTCGTCCCGGCGACGTCCTCGTCGGACCGGTCGAGCGGCCGGTGGCCAGCGCGCTGGCGGTCGTCCCCGCCGGGCCCCTCCCCGTCACGCCCGCCGACCCGTTCGCCGCCGGCGACGCCCTGGTCCTGCCCGACGTGGACCTCCCGCCCCCCAACTCCGACCCCGCGTCGGTCCCGGGTGGCGAGAACCTGGCCCTGCTCAACGTACGCCCGTCGCCGTCGCCGTCACCCACGCCGGTCCTCATCGCCGTGGCCGCCGGGCTGGGGGTGGCCGTGGCCCAGTGGCTGCTGATCGTCGCCCTGGCCCGGCGCCGGGCCTAGTCCACCACTCCCGTGCGGGCCACCTCGGCGTACCAGCGGGCGCTGGCCTTCGGTGTGCGGCGCTGGCTCTCGAAGTCCACCCGCACGATCCCGAATCGCTTGGAATAGCCCTCGGCCCACTCGAAGTTGTCGAGGAACGACCACACGAAGAAGCCCCGCAGGTCGACCCCCTGGAACACGGCGTCGTGGGCGCCCCGGACGTGGTCGCGCAGGTAGGTGAGGCGGTCGTCGTCCCGGACGTATCCCCCGTCGTCGGCCTGATCGTCGAAGGCCGCCCCGCTCTCGTGCACGTAGAGCGGCGGTGGGTCGTAGTCGGACGTGAGGCGGGCGAGCGTCTCCAGCAGGCCGTCGGGCTCGATCGCCCATCCGCTGGCGGTCGTCGCCACCCCTGGGTCCACCAGCTCGACGTCGGGCGATCCCGGCCAGGTCGAGGTCGGGGGACCGGCCGAGGCCGCCGGCGCGAACCGGACGTGATGCCGCCGGTAGTAGTTCACGCCGAGGGCGTCGATGGGCCGGGAGATCACCGCCAGGTCCCCGTCGCGGATGTGGGCCAGGTCGCTGACCGAGGCGAAGTCGGCCAGGACGTCCTCGGGATAGCGGCCGAGCAGGACGGCGTCGTACCAGAGCCGGTTGGCCACGCCGTCGACCCGCCGGGCCGCGTCCCGGTCTGCCTCGCGGTCGCTCCCGCCGGCCACCACGACCGGATAGGGGTTGAGGGTGATGGCGATCCGGGCGCCGGCCCCGGCCGTGGCCCGCAGGGCGTCCACGGCCAGCCCGTGGCCGAGGAGCAGGTGGTGGGCGGCCGCCACCGCCGCTCCCGGGTCGGTACGGCCGGGGGCGTGGACGCCGCTGGCGTAGCCGAGCATGGAGACGCACCAGGGCTCGCAGACCGTCGACCACCGCCGGACCCGGTCGCCCAGGGCCAGGCCCATGGCCGCCGCGTACTCGGCGAAACGGGAGGCGGTGTCCCGCACCGGCCAGCCCCCGGCGTCCTCCAGAGCCTGGGGCAGGTCCCAGTGGTACAGGGTCACGACCGGCTCGATGCCGGCGTCCAGGAGGGCGTCGACGAGGGCCCGGTAGAAGTCGACGCCGCTGGCGCGCACCGCGTCCCGGCCGGTGGGCTGGACCCGGGGCCAGGCGATCGAGAATCGGTAGGCCCCCACGCCCAGGTGGCGGAGGAGGGCCACGTCCTCCGCCATCCGCCGGCGGTGGTCGGCCGCCGTCCGCCCGTCGTCACCGCCCCGCACCTTGCCGGGCTGGGCGCAGAAGGTGTCCCAGATCGACGGGCCCCGCGCGTCCAGGTCGACCCCGCCCTCGACCTGGTACGCCGACGTGGCCACGCCCCAGAGGAAGTCCGGTGGGAACCTCCTCACGACCTCGACGGTTCGAGGGCCCGCCGCCGTTCGGACAGGTGATCGGCGACGCCCAAGGCGGTGAACGGGAAGATCGGCGCGGGAAGGAGGGCCAGCGAGGACGCCATACGGACCAGCACGAACGTGTAGACGACGGCGAAGGCGACGGCCAGGGCCCGGGCCCGCCAGTTGTGGTCGACGTCGGCCCGCAGGGCGACCACGCCGCCCGCGCCGACACCGGCCACCATGCCCGTGACCGCATCGGCGGCCAGCGCGGACACCACGATGCCGACCACGAGGGACAGGACCATGGCCTGGAAGACGGCGGCCGGTGCCCGCGGGTGTTCGGACACGAAGGCCAGGACCACGAACACGAACGGGATGAGCGCCAACCCCAGGGCCAGGGAGGCGCCCGGGTTGGGAAGGGCGTCCGGCGCGTCCGAGGCGGCGGCGACCAACGCGGCCAGGATCGACCAGTAGGCAGGCACGAGGAGGAGGGTGGCCAGGGTGATGGCCTGCCACTTGCGCCGGGGCGGCAGCGGGCTCATGCCCACCGGCTTCCGCGGCCGGCGGGTCGCGGTCATCCCTTGACCGACCCTGCGGTCAGGCCGCGCACGAAGTACCGCTGCAGCGAGAAGAACACGGCCAGGGGGAGGGCCATGGAAAGGAAGGCGGCCGAGGTCAGCAGGTGCCAGTTCTCACCCCGGGAGCCCACCAGGTCGGCGAGGGCGATGGTAAGGACGCGGTTCTCCCGGCTCCCCCCGAGGAAGACGTAGGCCACGAGGAGGTCGTTCCACACCCAGAGGAACTGGAAGATGGCGAAGGCGGCGAGGGCCGGGACCGACAGGGGGATGATCAGGCGCCAGAAGATGGTGAAGTGGTCGGCCCCGTCGATCCGGGCCGACTCGATGATCGACGACGGCAGCGACCCGATGTAGTTCCGCAGGAGGTAGACGGCGAGCGGCAGCCCGAAGCCGGTGTGGGCCAGCCAGACGCCGAGGAACGTCCCGCCCAGGTCGAGGTCGGGGAACACGGGGACCCCGCCCAGGTTCGCGCCGCCCGTGTACAGGCGCAGGATCGGGATCAGGGCCATCTGCAGGGGGACGACCATGAGGCCGACCACGGCGACGAACATCACATGGCGGCCCCGGAAGTCCATCCACGAGAACGCGTAGGCGGCGAAGGCGGCCACGGTCACGGGGATGACGGTGGCCGGGACGGCGACGGCCAGGCTGTTGAGGAAGGCGTTCCCGAACCCGCCGGTGGACAGGGCGCTGCGGTAGTTCTCCAGCGTCCACTCGGCGCCCCGGAAGGGATGGGCGAGCGCCGTCCACCACCCGCTGCTGTCGACGAGCTGCTCGGGCCGGAAGGAGCTCATGAGCACGCCCAGGGTGGGGATGGTCCACAGGAGCACGACGACGAGGATCGTGATCCTGACGAACCAGCCGCCCCTCCTCCTGGCGCTGGACTCGGCGTCCGGCGCCGGCACCGTGCCGATCATCACGGTCAACGGATGGCCTCCTGTTCGCGGAAGCGCCGGACGTTCCAGATCATCACGGGGATGACGGCCAGGAACAGGACCACGGCGATGGCCGCGCCGCGGCCGTTGTGGTCCCCGATGAAGAACCACCGGATCATGCGCTCGGCGATCACCTCGGTGCCGTTGGCCTCGGCGTTCCCCATGACGAACACGATGTCGAACACCTTGAGGGCGTTGATGACCATGTACGTCGTCACCACCACCACGGTCGGGAAGATGGTCGGGATGGTGATGTGGCGGAAGACGCGCCACTCCGACGCCCCGTCGATCCGCGCCGCCTCGACGATCTCGTCCGGGATGGCCTTGATCGCCGCCGAGAGCACGATCATGGCGAAGCCGGTCTGCATCCAGACCATGATCACCATGAGGAGGAAGTTGTTCCACGGCCGCTGCTGCAGCCAGGGGACGGGGTCCTGGCCCAGCCCCTGCTTGACGGCGTTGAGGAGCCCGATGTTGGTGCCGAACCCCTCGGGGCGGAAGCTGTAGATGAACCGCCACACCACGGCCGCCCCCACGAAGGAGATGGCCATGGGCAGGAAGATCAGCGACTTGGCCACCGCCTCACCGCGGCGCAGCCGGTCGGCCAGGGTGGCGAAGACCAGGCCGATCGTGACTGCGACCAGCGGTACGAGGACGATCCACCCGACGGTGTTGCGGATGGCCCGCAGCATGCTGTCGTCGGTGAAGACGAAGCGGTAGTTGTCGAGCCCGACCAAGTCCTGGGACTGGGCGTCCTGGAAGCTGATGAGGATGGTGTTGATCACCGGGTAGACGAGGAAGACGCTGAGGATGACGAGCGCCGGTCCCACGAAGACGTAGGGGCGGACGCCCTCCCGGTAGTGGCGGGGCAGCCGCTCGACGACCCGGTTCATGGCCCAGAAGAGGAAGAACACGCCCAGCACGCCGACGACCACGGCGACGCCCGCGACGAGGAACCGGTTGGCCTCCTCGTCCCGCAGGAAGTCGAGGGTGGCCCACAGGACGGCGAAGGCGGCGACGGGGACGGCGGCCGCGCCGACGATGCGGAGGAGGGTGACGGTCAGCGCGTGCGGGCGCCGGTCCGGCGGGGGCTCGGGAGCCAGGGTGGGATCGACCGGCGCTTCTACCGGCGCGCTCACCCTGGCTCCCTGCGTTCCGTCCGGGCCGTCGCCTACGACGCCGGCCAGCTCCGGTCTATGTCGGTGAGGACCCCCTGGAGCGAGTTGCGACCCTGCTGCACGTACCTGACCATGCCGGTCCAGAAGCTCCCCGACCCGACTGCCGAGGGCATGAGGTCGGAGGCGTCGAACCGGGCGGTGTTGGCCTTGAGCGCCTCGGTCAGGACCTCCGAGGCGTCGGCCAGCTGACTGTTGGCGTAGCAGCTGGGCGCCACGTTCACGTTGGGCGAGATGCGCGACGTGTCGGTGCTCCTGCCCTGGGCGCACTGGACCTCGGTGCCGGAGAAGCGGCCGAGGAAGTCGCGCACCGCCGGGGTGTCCTTGAAGACGACCGACAGCTCACCGGCGAACAGGGCGGCGTCGCCGGGCTGGGTCATCCGGGGGAAGGGGAACCAGTCGTAATCGACGCCGGCCACCGCCGTCTCGGGGAAGAACGAGACGATGAAGTTGGCCATGCGGTTGAAGTAGCAGCGGGGCGGGTTGGCGAACATCGGGTCCACCGCGTCGCCGAAGTTGATGGACGTGGTGTTGGACGCGCCGCCCAGCACGTAGTTCGGCGTGAAGAGGATGCGGCCGAACTCCTCGCCGGCTCGCACGATCGCCGGGTCGTTGAACGGGATCTGGTGCGTCACCCACCGGTCGTAGACGTCGGGGCCGGCCGTCCGGAGGACGATGTCCTCCATCCAGTCGGTGGCCGGCCAGCCGGTGGCCGTGCCGCTCTCCAGGCCGATGCAGAAGGGGCTGGCGCCGTCCCGGACGATCTGGTCGCTGAGGGTGATCAGCTCGGTGAACGTGGTCGGCACCCGGTAGCCCTTGGCGTCGAACGCCTTCTTCGGGTACCAGACCATGCTCTTGAGGTTGATGTTGGTGGGCAGCCCGTAGTGCTTGCCGTCGTGGACGCCCAGGTCCATGAAGTACTTGCCGAACGTCCGCTCGAGGTCGGCGGCGTTGAACCCCATGTCCTCGAGGGCGACGATCCTGCCCTGGCGGGCCAGCTCGACGACGGTGCCCGGCTGGGGGTACATGGCGATCTCGGGCGGGTTGCCGCCGTCGACGCGGATCTTGATCTGCTCCTCGAACTGCGAGGAGCCCTCGATGGTGGCCCTGTACTGGACGTTGTCGTTGATCAGGTCGTCGACGACCCGCTGGAGCGCGGTCACCTCCTCGGGCTCCATGGCGTTGAAGACGGTGACGGTGCCGGTGGGACTCGGTTGGGCGACACCACCGCCACCGCCGTCGTCATCGTCACCGCCCCCGCACGCGGCGAGAAGCGTGAGGGCGACGATCGGGATGACCAGTGCTCGGACTTTCATCCGTTCCTCCTCTTCGGTTTCATTCCTCTGGACTGCCGTAGATTGCGGAGCCGTCGTCGGGATCGAAGAAGTGCAGGCGGGTGGTGTCGACGACGAGCTCCATGCGGTCGCCGGTCTGGGCGCGGGTACGGGGGTTGAGCCGGGCGATCACGCTCGCCTCGCCACGGGCGGCGGTCTGCTCGACCCTCTCAAGGATTTCGGCGCCGACGTCCACCGCCAGCTCGCGGACGTCGTCGCCCACCGCCGGCGGCACCGGGACGGTGAAGTGGACGACCACGTCGGACCCGAGCGCTTCGCGCAGTTCGATGGTGGCCGGGATGCGGCGGTCGGCGGGGGCGCCGGCGGCGAGGGCGGCGTCCTCCATGTCCTCCGGACGGATGCCTACGACGACCTTGCGGTCCGCGTAATCGGCCAGCGCCGGGCGGGACGTGTGCAGCTCCTGCGGCACGGGGAGCTGCACGTCGCCCAGCTGGACGGCGATGCCGCCGTTCGAGCGGGCGAGCGACGCTTCGAGCAGGTTCATCGCGGGGGAGCCGATGAAGCCGGCCACGAAGATGTTCCGGGGACGTTCGTAGAGAACCTGGGGGCTGTCGACCTGCTGGAGCACGCCCTTGCGGATGACCGCCACCCGGTCGCCCATGGTCATGGCCTCGATCTGGTCGTGGGTCACGTAGATCGTGGTGACCTCGAGCTCGTGCTGGAGGCGGGCGATCTCCGCCCGCATCTGGACCCGCAGCTTGGCGTCGAGGTTCGACAGGGGTTCGTCCATCAGGAACGCCTGGGGGTGGCGGACGATGGCCCGACCCATGGCCACCCGCTGGCGCTGCCCTCCGGACAGGGCCCGGGGCTTGCGGTTCAGCAGGTCGTCGAGGCCCAGGATCCGGGCCGCGTCGCGGACCCGCGTGTCGATCTCCGAACGCGGGATCTTCTCCCTCTTCGCGAAATCTGGTGGAGGTGACGCGATGTCGGTGAGGTAGCGGGCATCCACCACTGGGGCCACCGGGCCTCCTGAACTGGTTGGTGACGAAACCTGACCAGCAGGAGGCTCGATGGCTGC
>JBOGIE010000127.1:0-8197 GCA_050742435.1 Acidimicrobiales bacterium
ACGGCCGATCGTGCCGATACACCGGGAGTGCGCGGCCTGAACCAGCCACGCCCGGACGAGCCCTTCGCCTCCCTGCTTCTGGCCGCCCAGGCGGGCGGGGAGTGGGCCTACGGGCGCATCTACCGTTCGCTGGCCCCGGTGGTGGCCGGCTACCTGCGGGTCCAGGGAGCGGCCGAGCCGGACGACCTGACCAGCGAGGTGTTCGAGCGGGCGTTCCGGTCCGTGGCCACGTTCTCGGGCAGCGAGGCCCAGTTCCGCTCGTGGGTCTTCACCATCGCCCACAACCGGCTCACCGACGAGCGGCGCCGGGCGGCCCGGCGGCCGGTGCAGGCCGATGTCGAGGTCCCCGAGCTCCCGGACGGCGACGTGGAAGAGGACGCCGCCCGCCGGCTGGCCACCGAGCGGGTGCGCCGGCTGTGCGACGGCCTGGCCCCCGACCAGCGTGACGTGCTCCTCCTGCGCATGCTGGCCGCCCTCACGGTGGAGGAGATCGCCCAGGCGCTGGGCAAGACGCCCGGCGCGGTGAAGGCCCTGCAGCGGCGGGGCCTGGCCGCCCTCCGGCGGCAGATCGAGCGAGAAGGCGTACCCCTGTGAGCCCCGACGGCGTTCACGAGAACGAGATGCCCCGCCTTCCCCGCAACTCCGCCTCGGACGACGAGTGGCCCGCCGGTGACCCGGCGCTGGCCTCCTTCGCCGAGGACCTGCGGGTCGTCGCCGGCGGCCCGGCCCCGGAGCCCCGGCCCGGACTGCTGGCCGCCATGCGGCAGGGGCCCCTCGTCTCGGTCGAACCGCCAGCAGCAACAGGGAGGAAGAAGATGCTCGCCAAGACCCTTCTCGGAGGCCTGGCCGCCAAGGTGGCCCTGGGCGCAGGCGTGGCCGCGGCCAGTGTGACCGCCGCCGGCGCGGCCGGCGTACTGCCCGAGCCGGCCCAGCGCGCCGTGGCGTCGGTCGTGGCCGCCGCCACCCCGTTCGCCCTCCCCGACCCGTCCGACGTCACCCTGCAGGTGGTCGACGACCCGGACGGCACGACCACCACCACGACCAGCTCGACGACCACGACCGTGGCCGGTGACGGCGACGGCGAAGGGGCGGGCGCGACCGGCGCCGTCGGCGGCGACACCAGCGGCCGCACCGTCAACCACGGCGCCTGCGTGTCGGCCGCCGCCCGCGACAAGGCGGAGTCCGAGCCCGGGTCGCACGGCAAGACGGTGTCTTCCATCGCCCGCAGCGACTGTGGCAAGACCGGCGACACGGGCACGGGCGCCACGTCCACCACCGTGGCCTCGTCGACGACCAGCAGCAGCACCACGTCGACCACCCTCGAGGACGGCCAGCGCAGCGCCAACCGCGGACCGGGGAACAGCGGGAACAGCAACCGCGGCAACGGTGGCAACGGTGGCAACGGGAACAGCGGCAGCGGCAGCGCCAACAGCGGGCGGGGGAACTCCCCCCAGAACTGAGACTCCTGAACGATCGCGCCTAGTCGAAGCGGGGGCGGTGGTTCAGCCACCGCCTCCCGAGGTCCTGGGCCACGATCTGGCGGGTGTCGGCCAGGACCCGGGCCCGGGACGGCTCTCCCCGGCGCAGGAGCCCGGCGGTGGCGGCCAGCAGCCGGGCCGGGGTGAGGATCTCCGACGGCCGGGTGCGGTGGTTCAGCACGTCGAACCAGCGGTCGACCATGGCCTCGTCCGACTCCAGCCGGCGCAGGATCTCCACCAGGACGGGCGGCACCCGGCCACCCCGCCCGAGGTCGTGGGCGAACCAGGCCATCTCCCGGGCGTCACGGTCACGCCAGCGCCACCAGTCCCGCATGGTGCGGTCGAGGGACCGCCCGCCGCCGTCCAGCCCGGCCGCCACGGACGCGGCCAGGCGCTCGGCCTGGCGCAGGGCGTCGGTGATGCCCTGCCCGGGCGAAGGGTCCTTGAAGTGCCCGGCGTCGCCCACCAGCACCCAGCCGGGCCCGGCCGACTCCCGGAAGTAGCCGGTCCAGCCGGGGACCAGCGACGGCCGGCCCACCCGGCGGGCGCCGGCCACCGCCGCCGCCACCGGCTCGCACCCGGCGACGTGGGCGTCGAAGGCCCCCTCGAGGTCGTCGCGGAACTGCGTCGCCCGATCGACCGGCGGGACGGCGACGACCAGGAAGAGGCCGCCGTCGCACGGGCAGGCGATGAGGTACTCCTCGGCCCAGCGCTGGGCGTAGAACGTGGCCGGACCAGCGGTCGCCGTCCCCTCGTAGTAGCCCCAGCACGCCAGCCGCTGCCCTTCCACCACGTTGTACCGCCGGGCGCCGGTGAAGCGGGCGACGGCCGAGGCCCGCCCGTCGGCGCCGACGACGAGGGCGGCCTCGATCTCCGACCCGCCCCGCCCGTCCCCGACCCGGACGCCGCCCACCCGGCCGTGCCGGTCGACCAGACCGGTCACCCGGGTCCCGGGGCGCACCGAGGCGCCCGCCTTCTCGGCCGCCTCGACCAGCCGTGCGTCGAGCACCGGCCGGCGCACGGACAGCATGGGCCCCGGGTCGTCCGGGCGGCGAGGCCAGCGGTGCAGCAGGTGCAGGTCCTCGACCCGCAGGTGGGCCTGCTCCAGCCACGGGGCGCCGCTGCCCAGCACGGCGTCGAGCACGCCGATGCGGGCCAGCACCCGGGCGCCGTCGTTCTGGAAGATGTGCGTCGAGGGGGTGTCGCTCGGGAACGTGGCCTTGTCGACCAGCGCGACCGACACCCCCTGTGCGGCCAGCAGGGCGGCCAGCGGCGACCCCGCGCAGCGGGCGCCCACCACCACCACGTCGAACCGCTCGGCCATCGGCGGCCGACGTTACGGCGCGGCACCGGCGGGTGCCGGGTCGGTTACCGCCTGGCCGTGGTGGCCTCTCTGCCGGTCTCGGCGTCGTCCATCACCCGGCGGTGCCGGGTGGCGATGGCGACGGCGGCGCCGACCAGGACCAGGAGGGCCAAGATCCCGACGATGACCCCGGCGTTGCCACCGTCGGCGGTGTCGGTCTCACCGCCGCCGCTGCTGCCGCCGCCGGTCGCCCCGCCTCCGCCGGGCTGGGTCCGGTTGCCCACCTGGCCGTCACCGCCCACGTTCGGCGCTTCGTTGCCGGTGCCACCCTGGGGCGGGGCCTGCCCGGTGTTCTGGCCCCCGCTGGGCGAGTTGGACTGGGCGTGGACCGGGCCGGCCATGCCGAGGCCCAGCAGCAGCACGGCCACGGCGGCGCACCGCGCCAGGCGGACCCAGGAGGATCGGTTGTGTCGTCGCGTCATGGCCGACCGTCTACCCCGCGACGGCCCCGCTCACCCTCCTACGCCCGCGAGGCCTGCAGCAACGCCTCGAGCGGTCGCCGGTCGAACGGGGGCCCCATGCCCAGGATCAGGTGCTGGGCCCCGGCGGCCAGGTAGTCGTCGGCGTGGGCCACCTCCCGGGGGTCGGCGAGCATGACCGTGCGCTCGATGGTGCCCGGGTCGCGGCCGATCCGGGCGCACCAGTCGTCGAGCACCTTGTTCTTGGCCGCGAACGCCGGGGCGGGGCCGAAGGCGTTCCACATGTCGGCGTACTGGGCCACCAGCCGCAGCGTGACCCGCTCGCCACTGCCGCCCACCAGGATGGGCAGCTCGCCGACGGGTGGCGGGTTCAGGCGCTGGAGCCGGGCCCGGATCCGCACCAGTGAGGCTTCGAGGGCCTTGAGCCGGCTGGCCGCCGTGCCGTACTCGTACCCGTACTCGGCGAAGTCCCGCTCGTACCAGCCGGCGCCGATGCCCAGGATGGTCCGGCCTCCGCTCAGGTGGTCGACGGTGCGGGCCATGTCGGCCAGCAGGTCGGGGTTCCGGTAGGGGTTGCCGGTGACGAGCATCCCGAGCTGGGCCCGCTCGGTGTCCACCGCCATGGCCGCCATCAGCGACCACCCCTCGAACGACGCCCCGCCCGCGTCGCCGAAGATGGGGAAGAAGTGGTCCCACGGCCAGATGCTGTCGACGCCCATGCGGTCGGCGTCCTGCCACAGCGTGCGCAGGTCGGCCATGGTGGTGTGCTGCTGGTAATAGTGGAGCCCGACCTTGAAGCGCGCCATGCCGGGCACGCTACCGGGTCGCTCCCTCAGCCGGTCCACGGCCCGATGCGGGGGAAGGCCGGCCCGCCACCGCCCCGGCCGAGCAGCCAGGCCAGCAGGAACCGGCGCTCGCCGGCCACCGTCTGCCGGCCGGCGACCGGCCCGTCGGGCACCGGCCAGCGTTCGCCGGTGTCGGTGGCCACGAGGTCGACGGCGGTGCCAGGCGCAAGCCGCGGGGCCAGGCCGACCACGCTGCGGGCCAGCTCGGCGTCGACGTAGGCGTCGGGCCAGTCGGCGACCCCGTAGCCCAGGCCGAGGTCGACGTGGTGCACCTCCACCTCCCGCCACCGCCGGAACGGCACCTCAGCCAAAGACCACAGCCCGCCGGCCGCCCGGCCCTGCCCGGTACGCCACGCCTCCTCGGGGGTGGCGTCGCACACCGCCTCCCACCGGGCGGCCGAGGCCAGGACGTCCGCCACCAGCGCCGCCGCCGGTCTCCTCGCACCTGCTTCGATGTCGGCCGTGCGCTGGGCGCTCCCTCCCGGGTACTGGTCGGCCACCTCGCCGCGGGCGGCGGCCTCGAGCAGGCGGACCAGGCTGTCGGCGTTGCGGGCCAGGTGGGTGAGGACGTGGCCGACGGTCCATCCGGGCAGCAGGCTGGGCCGGCGGCCGCCGCCGTTCGCCACCGCGGACAGCGTTTCAGCCAGCCGGGCGTGGGAAAGCCGCACCTCACCGCTCTTGAAATCCGTCACCCGCCCGGTACCTTGGCAGCAAACGCCGGCGGGCAGGAGGTTTTCCGTTGTCGATTCGAACGCAGCGCACGCCGGCCCGGCTGGTCGTCGCCCTGACCCTGCTGCTCGCCCTGCCCCTGCTGGCCACGGCCGGCCCGGCGCTCGGCGCCCAGAAGGGCATGCGGACCCGGGCCGCGGCCGCGCCGGCCTCCGACGTCCTGGCCGGCCTGGGCGACCTCGGCGAGCTGCTGGCCCGGCTCCTCGGCCAGGCCGCCCCGAGCGCCCCGCCGTCGCTCGTATCGCGGGTGGCGGCGTCCACCGTGAAGGTGAGCAGCACGGCGTGCGGGGTGCGGCTGTCCGGGAGCGGGTTCTCGGCCGGCCCCGACACCATCGTCACCAATGCCCATGTGGTGGCCGGCGCCACCGCCACCACGGTGCAGCGGACGGACGGACGGATCCTGCCCGCCCAGGTCCAGGTGTTCGACCCGGTGCGTGACCTGGCCCTGCTCGCCGTTCCAGGGTTCGGGCAGCCGTCCCTCGCCCTGGGTTCGGCCGTCGTGGGCGAGGACGCCGCGGTGTTCGGTCACCCCGGGGGCCGGACCGCCCTCGAGGTGTCGCCGGCCCGGGTGGTGCGCAAGGTCGTCGTCGACCTGGAGGACATCTACGAGCAGGCCTCCTCGCCCCGCCAGATCCTCGTCCTCAACGCCCAGCTGGAGCCGGGCGACTCCGGGGGGCCGCTGGTGAACCGCGCCGGCCAGGTCGTGGGCGTGGCCTTCGCCGTCGCCAACCTCCGCCGGGCCACGGCCTTCGCGGTGGCCAGCGAGGAGCTGGTGCCGGTACTGGCCCAGCCCCGCAACGGCCCGGTGAGCACCGGCCGGTGCATCGTCTGAGCGGCCGGCCGAGGGGCGTCAGCCGGCCGGGCCCAGCACCATCTGGTCGTCGCTCCGGGCCAGGAAGTGCTTGCCCAGGGTCTCCTCCTGCTGCTGGTACGACGAGCCGATGCCCCGCCCGTAGAGGGTGGCCGGCTCCTCCAGCATGCGCTCGAAGGTGAGCTTGCAGACCCGCTGGCCGTGCTCGATCATGAACGGCACGTCGTGGGCCCGCACCTCGAGGGCGGCCCGGGAGCCCTGGAAGAGGCCGGCCTCGTCGTAGCCGAAGCCGGGGTCGAAGAACCCGGCGTAGTGGGTGCGCAGCTCGCCGCTGGTCGGGTCGTAGGCCATCATCTCGGCGGCCAGGTCGGGCGGGATGGTGACCGACTCGTCCGACATCAGCAGGTAGAACCGCTGCGGGGTCAGGACGATGCGCTCGCCACCCTCTCCCTTGACGTGCTCCCAGTAGGCGTCGGGGTCGAGCCCGCCCACGCGGGTCATGTCCAGGAGGGGGGCGTTGTCGCGGGCCCGGTAGCCGACCCGGCCGGACCGGTCGCCCCGCAGGTCGAGGCTGAGGAACAGCCCGTCGTCCACGGCCAGCTCGGACTCGGGCACCGCCTCGCCGTGGCGGAAGAGCAGCGGCTGCTGGCGGTGGAAGGCCCGCAGGTCGTCGTCGGACAGTTCGGGGCGCCCGACCGACAATCGCAGTTGGTTGAGGGCCAGGTCCTCGCGCACCCGGATGGCGAAGGAGAGGGGGACGACCTCCAGGTAGAGGTTGCCCGAATAGCCCTCGGCCACCTCGTCGAAGCGGTCGCTGCCGTCGGTGATGACCCGGGTGAAGACGTCCAACCGGCCGGTGGAGCTCTTGGGGTTGGCCTTGCCCTGGATGGTGGGCGGCAGGGCCAGCCGTTCCTTGAGGGGGATGAGGTAGGGCCGGTTGGTCTCCAGCACCGCCCCCTCGCGGTGGAGGTCGAGCTCGTCGATGATGAAGTCCTTGAGCCGGTGTTCCACCGAGTGGCGCCCCGGGAGGAAGCTGCAGCGGATGCGGTAGGCCACCTCCCCCAGGCGCAGGTCGAGGCTGGCCGGCTGGACGTTCTCCCGGGGGATGGTGAACGGCCCGGCCGAGATCACCCCTGCGTCGATCGCCGCGGCCAGGTGCTGGCTGGGCAGCACGCCTTCCTTGCCCGGCGGCAGGGTCGCTGGTAGCACCGGCGAAGCTTACGAGGCGGGGGCGGCGGCCAGGAAGCGGGCGGCGAGGGGCGCGGCCACCCGCCCGCCCACGCCGCCCTCCTCGACCAGGACGGCGAAGGCCATGGAGCCCCGGTAGCCGATGAACCAGGCGTGGGTGCGGTCGGGGTCGGGACCGATCTCGGCCGTCCCGGTCTTGCCCCCGACCTGCTGGCCGGCGACGGCGGCCGCCGTGCCCGTGCCGCTGCGCACCACCTCGGCGGTCAGCTCCTTGAGGGTGGCGGCGGTCGCCGGGTCGAGGTTGGTGGTGGGGCCCTGCAGCTCGTCGGTGAGCAGGCGGGGCGCCCGCCAGCCACCGGAGGCCACCGCGGCGGCGACCGTGGCCATGTGCAGGGGGCTGGCCTCCACCCGGCCCTGGCCGATGGCCTGCGACGCCCGCTCGGCCACGTCGGCGGGCGGGGGGAACGACCCGCCCTCGGTGGGCAGCCCGAGGTCGTACTCGGCGCCGAAGCCGAACGCGGTGGCGGCGCCGGCCAGGGCGGCGTCGGCCAGGTTGGCGGAGAGGGTGACGAAGGCGGTGTTGCACGACTGGGCGAAGGCGGTGCGGAACGTGGTGCCGCCCAGGGCGCCGCCCTCGAAGTTCCGGAACCGCTGGCCGCCCGCCGTGGCCTCGGCCGGGCAACCGACGGCCGTGTCGGGGCGGGTCCCCGCCCCCAGGAGGGCGGCGGTGGTCACCACCTTGAACGTCGACCCGGGCGGGTACTGGCCGGCCAGCGCCCGGTTGAAGGGCTGGTCGAACGGGCGGCTGACCACGGCCCGCACGTCGCCGGTGCCGGCGTCGAGGGCCACGAGGGCGGCCGGGGACGTCACGCCGGCCAGGGCCTGCTCGGCCGCGGCCTGCGTCCGCCGGTCGAGGGTGGTCCCGACCGGCTCCGGGGCGGTCCCGGCGAACTGGAACAGGCTGCGCACCGGCTGCTCCGTCGTCAGATCCACGGTGCCGACCTCCCCCGAGGGGCTGCCGGCCAGCTTCCGCTCGAACGCCCCTTCGAGTCCCGACAGGCCGACCATGTCGCCCACCACGTAGGGCGACCCCAGCTCGTCCAGCCGCTCGGCCGTCACCTCGTCGTAGCGGCCGAGCACGTGCAGGGCGAAGTCGTCCGCCACCGGGATGCGGCCGGTCGTGCGCTGGAAGAAGATCCCCGGAACCGGCTCCAGCACGGGGCGGACCTGGGCGAAGCGGTCCGGACGCACGCGGGCCACGGGCACGAAGTGGTCGGGGCGCACGCCGGGCGCTCCCAGGGCGGCGGTGACGTCGGCGGGGTCCACGCCGAGGTGCTGGCGGAGGGCGGCCTGGACCTGGGCCC
>JBOGIE010000128.1:0-8193 GCA_050742435.1 Acidimicrobiales bacterium
CTTCGTCCGTCAGGCCCGTCGCCGTGACGTCCCGGTCACCGCTCAGGTCCGCAAGTAAGACCTAGCTGTACCCAGTAGCTCCGACCACTGCCGGGCCTTCGGGCCCGGCAGTGTCGCGTCCGGGCCCAGGTCCGAACCTGTGCAGTTGGGCGCGGGCGCGCCGAACCGGTGACGTCTGGTGCGCTCTACGACACCAGGCGTCACCGGTTCGGGCGTTGAGGGGATCAGCCCCCGGAGACGTCCTGGGGGCGGGCCTTGCCGGCGGCGATCCAGGGCATCATGGCCCGCAGCTCGGCCCCCACCTTCTCGATGGGGTGCTCCTGGCCCTTGGCCCGGAGCTCGTTGAAGCGGGGGCGGCCGGCCCGGTTCTCGGCGATCCACTCCTCGGCGAAGCTCCCGTCCTGGATCTCCTCGAGGATGCGGGCCATCTCGGCCCGGGTCTCGCTGTTGATGATGCGCGGCCCCCGGGTCAGGTCGCCGTACTCGGCGGTGTCGGAGATGGAGAAGCGCATGCCCGAGATGCCGTTCTCGTACATGAGGTCGACGATCAGCTTGAGCTCGTGGAGGCACTCGAAGTAGGCGGACTCGGGCTGGTACCCGGCGTTGACCAGGGTCTCGTACCCGGCCATGACCAGCTCGGTGATCCCCCCGCACAGCACCACCTGCTCGCCGAACAGGTCGGTCTCGGTCTCCTCCTCGAACGTGGTCTCCAGCACCCCGGCCCGGGTGGCCCCGATGGCGTGGGCGTACGAGAGGGCCAGGGCCCGGGCCTTGCCCGAGGCGTCCTGGGACACGGCGATCAGGGCGGGCACGCCCCCGCCCGACTCGTACGTGCGCCGGACCAGGTGGCCCGGGCCCTTGGGGGCGACCATGCCCACGTCGATGCCCGACGGCGGCTTGATCTGGCCGAAGCGGATGTTGAACCCGTGGGCGAAGAGCAGGGCGTCGCCGTCGGCCAGGTTGGGCTCGATGTCGGCCTCGTAGACCGCCTTCTGCTCGGTGTCGGGCAGGAGGACCATGACCACGTCGGCCTCGGAGACGGCGTCGCCGATGGACTTCACCGAGAGCCCGGCCGCCTCGGCCTTGGCCCGGGACGACGACCCCTCCCGCAGCCCGACCCGGACGTCGATCCCGGAGTCCTTGAGGTTGAGGGCGTGGGCGTGGCCCTGGGAGCCGTAGCCGATGACCGCCACCCGCCGGCTGGCGAGGAGTGCCGGGTCGGCGTCCTTCTCGTAGGAGATGTTGGCCATGGGTCTAACCCACCTTTCCGCTGATTTTCGAAGACACGGCACGTAGGCGTGTGGCCTGGCGTTCGAGCTTGGGCAGGGCCACCCGGCCGGTGCGCTGGAGGGCGCTGATGCCGAAGGCCCGCATGAGGTCCTCGAAGTCGTCGAGCTTGGACGGTGGACCGGCCAGCTCGACGGTGAGCTGGTCGTGGCCCACGTCGACGATACGGCCCTGGAACACGTCGACCAGCTCGATGACCTGGCCCCTGGTGCCGGCCTCGGCCTTGACCGTGATCATCATCATCTCCCGCTCGACCGAGTCGGCGGGGTCGAGCTCGCTGATCTTGACCACGTTGATGAGCTTGAACAGCTGCTTGGTGACCTGCTCGAGGGGTGTGGACTCCACGTCGACCACGATGGTGATGCGGCTGAACCGCTCGTCGTCGGTGGGGGCCACGGCCAGGGAGTAGATGTTGAAGCCCCGGCGGGCGAACAGGGAGGACACCCGGGCCAACACGCCCGCCTTGTTCTCCACCAGGACGGACAGGATGTGGTGGCGGGGCCGGGAGGCGCCGTTGTCGGCCATCAGTGCCCGCCCTCCCCCATCTCGGGGCCGAGGATGACGTTGTCGTTGGACGTCCCGGCCGCGACCATGGGGTACACCTTCTCGGACCAGTCGACCCGGAAGTCGATGACCACCGGCCGGTCGTCGATGGCGTTGGCCTTCTCGATGGCGGGGGCGACCTCGTCCGGGTGCTCGACCCGCATGCCCACGCACCCCATGGCCTCGGCCCACATCTTGTAGTCGGGCAGGTCGGGCGACAGGTAGACCTCGCTGTAGCGCTCCTCGTAGAACAGCTCCTGCCACTGGCGGACCATGCCCAGGTAGGCGTTGTTGAGGATGGCGACCTTGACCGGGATGCGCTCGGAGGCCGCGGTGACCAGCTCCTGGGCGGTCATCTGGAAGCAACCGTCGCCGTCGATGGCCCAGACCGTGCGTCCGGGCATGCCGACCTTGGCGCCCACCGCGGCGGGCACGGCGAAGCCCATGGTGCCCAGGCCCCCGGAGTTGACCCACGTGTAGGGGTGGTTGAACCGCCAGAACTGGCTGGACCACATCTGGTGCTGGCCCACACCGGACACGACGATGGTGTCCTCGGGGCTGTTGTCGCGCAGCTGCTCGATGCAGTACTGGGGCTTGAGGGCATCGCCCTCGTCCCACCCCTGGTCGTAATGGAGCGGGAACTGGGCCTGCCAGGCCTTGAGCTGGGCGTCCCACTCGGACCGGTCCTGCTGCGGTTGGTTCAGCTCGCGCACCGCCCGGACCAGCTCCTCGATGACCGCCCGGCAGTCGCCCACGATGGGCACGTCGGGGCGGCGCACCTTGCCCAGCTCGGCGGGGTCGACGTCGACGTGGATGATCTTGGCGTCCGGGGCGAAGGAGCCCACCCTGCCGGTCACCCGGTCGTCGAACCGGGAGCCCAGGGCGATGAGGAGGTCGGACCTCTGCATGGACGTGATGGCCGTGTAGTTGCCGTGCATGCCCGGCATGCCCAGGCAGAGCGGGTGGGAGTCGGGGAAGGCGCCCCGGGCCATCAGGGTGGTGACCACGGAGATACCGGTCAGCTCGGCCAGCTCCCGCAGGGCCTCGGCCGCCCGGGCCTTGAGGATGCCGCCGCCGGCGTAGATGACCGGGCGCTTCGACTCGGCGATGAGCTTGGCCGCCTCCCGGATCATCTTGGGGTGCCCCTTGGTGGTGGGCTTGTAGCCGGGGAGGTCGGGGGCGTCGGGCCAGTACCAGTCGAGGGTGGAGTTGGGGTTGTTGGGGTCGACCAGGTCCTTGGGGATGTCGACCAGCACCGGTCCCGGACGCCCGGTGGTGGCGATGTGGAAGGCCTCCTGGATGACCCGGGGGATGTCCTGGGCCGAGGTCACCAGCTCGTTGTGCTTGGTGACCGACCGGGTCACCCCCACGATGTCGCACTCCTGGAAGGCGTCGGTGCCGATGGCCGCGCTGGGCACCTGGCCGGTGATGACCACGATGGGAATCGAGTCCATCATGGCGTCGGCCAGCGGGGTGACGATGTTCGTCGCCCCCGGCCCGCTGGTGACCATGGCCACGCCCGGGCGCCCGGTGACGTGGGCGTACCCCTCGGCCATGTGCCCGGCGCCCTGCTCGTGGCGGACGAGGATGTGGCGGATGGGCGAGTCGATGATGGGGTCGTAGACGGGCAGGATCGCCCCTCCGGGGAGGCCGAACACGACCTCCACGCCTTCCATCTCCAGGCTCTTGATGAGGGCTTGGCCCCCGTTCAGCTTCATTGCTGTGCTCTCCTGATCATGCGGCTAGGCAAACGTCGTGGGTCTGGTCCGGGAAAGAAAACGACCCCCCTTCCGGGAGGTCGTTCGGCGCACGCGTCTGAGCGAGGCGTGCGCTTAGGTGATGAGTACGAGGGCGCGAAGGCGGCTCATGTGCAGATCAGTGTGACACGCGCCGGAAGAGCGGGGCAAACGGGAAGGGCCGCCCCCTAGCGGACCGCCCGGTCCCAGTCGTTGTCGCCCAGGCCCAGGCCGAAGCCGGCCATGGGGACCTCGACGTGGCGGGCGGCCATGCGCCGGCGCTGGGAGGCGACGAGCAGCATGCCCGCCCCCAGGAGGGCCCCGGCGATCATGCCCAGGTCGCCGGTGTCGAGGCCGGTGCGGGCCAGGGTGGCGGTGCGGAGGACCTTGTGCGCCCCTCCCTTGCCGGCGGGGACGACGACCACCGGGTGGCGGCCGGCGGTGAGGGTGGTCACGTGCGGGCACTCCCCGGCAACCTGGCCGACGGTGGTGGACGAGTCGTTGCCCACCGCGGTGGCCGGGCCGGTGTTGATCACGGCCGTGCCGCTGGAGTTGTTGACCGGACCGCCGATGGTGATACCGACGCCGAGCAGGCCGCCGGAGACGGTCTGGCCCGTGCCGTCGAGGGTGGCAGAGGCGTTGTTGGTGGAGGCGTTGCCGATGGCGGTGTTGTTGCCGGTGTTGGCCACGGCCTCGCCCCGGTTGTCGACATCGGCGCTCTGGAAGGACACGAACCGCCCGCTGGGGCACGGCGCGGCGCCGATGCCCGCGCCGCCGATGCCGCCCAGGGCCCGCACGCCGGCCACGCCCCCGCGGTTGGAGGACTGGCCGACGTCGGTGGACGAGGAGTTCCCGACCGCGTCGGCCGAGCCGGTGTTGATCGTGGCCGTGCCGGTGGAGTTGTTCGTGGGGCCGCCCAGGTTCACGGCCACGCCGAGCAGCCCTCCGCCGACGTTCTGGTTCACCGTGGCGGTGTTGGTGGAGCCGTTGCCCACGGCCGTGTTGCCGCCGGTGTTGGCGCTGGCCGAGCCGGCGTTGGTGACGCCGGCGCCCTGGTGCTGGCCGGCCAGGAAGCTGCTGACCTGGTTGCCGGAGGCGTTGGACTGGCCCACGCCGGTGTCGGACGTGTTGCCGGCGGCAGTGGCCGGGCCGGTGGTGATGTTGGCCGTGCCCTCGGACTGGTTGGTGGGCGCGCCCAGGCTGACGGGCACGTTGATCAGGCCGCCGGCCGGCGCGGTGGACGAGGCGGTGTTGCTGGAGGCGTTGCCGACGGCGGTGTTGCCCCCGGTATTGGCGCTGGCCGAGCCGGAGTTGGTGACGCCGGCGCTCTGGCTGCTGCCCAGGATCGGCCCGCCGATGGGGATCACGATCTGGCCGAAGGCCATGGGGGCGGCGACCAGACCGACCCCGCTGGCGGCGAGGATGGTCATCGTGGCGGTGGCCACCCGCCGGGCGACGAGGTGGCTGGAACCCTTACTCCGTCTCATGGACGCACTCCCCGCTCAAGCTCCTGAAGTTCTGAAGCACACCGCCAGTGCTGGCACGACACTCGGCCGGAACACTACCCCATGACGGGGCCGGACAAGCGTTCTGACTGCCTCCTATGGCTCGGTGACCGCGCCCCGGTCGGCACCGGTCACTAGGCGGGCGTACTTGGCCAGGACGCCGGTGGTGTAGCGGGGCTCGGGGAGCTTCACGTCGGCCCGGCGGGCGGCCAGCGTGGCCCCGTCGACCAGCAGGTCGATGGTGCGGGCGCCGGCGTCGATGACGATGCGGTCGCCGTCGGCCACCAGCCCGATCGGCCCGCCGTCGACCGCCTCGGGCGCCACGTGACCGACGCAGTAGCCGTGGGTGCCGCCCGAGAACCGGCCGTCGGTGACCAGGGCCACGTCGCCCCCCCGGCCCACGCCCTTGAGCGCCCCGGTCACGGCCAGCATCTCCCGCATGCCGGGCCCGCCCTTCGGCCCCTCGTAACGGATGACGACGACGTCGCCCGGGTTGATGCCCCCCGCCAGGATGGTCTCCATGGCCGCCGCTTCCCCGTCGAACACGCGGGCCGTCCCCTCGAAGCGCAGGACGTCGATGCCGGCCACCTTGACCACCGCCCCGTTGGGGGCCAGCGACCCCCGCAGGACGGCGATGCCGCCCGCAGCATGGATGGGGTCGTCGAGGGTGTGGACGACCCGGCCGTCGGGCGGCGGCGGGTCGAGTGCGGCCAGGTTCTCGGCCAGCGTCCGGCCGGTGACGGTGAGGCAGTCGCCGTCGAGCAGGCCGGCCTCCAGGAGCTGGCGCATGACCACCGCCACCCCGCCGACCGCGTCCAGGTCGGCCATGTGGAACCGGCCGTGGGGCCTCATGTCGGCCACGTGAGGCACCTTCCGGCCCACCCGGTTGAAGTCCTCGAGGTCGAGCTCCACCCGGGCCTCGTTGGCGATGGCCAGGAGGTGGAGGACGATGTTGGTCGACGCGCCGAGGGCGTTGCTCACGGCGATGGCGTTGCGGAAGGCGGCCGGGGTCAGGATCTGGCGGGGACGGATGCCCGCGTCGATCAGCGCCATCACCGCCTGTCCGCTGGCGTAGGCCAGGTCGTCGCGCCGGCGGTCGACGGCAGGGGCCGACGAGGAGCCGGGCAGGGCCATGCCCAGGGCCTCGGCCACCGCAGCCATGGAGTTGGCCGTGAACATGCCGGCGCAGGAGCCGACCGTGGGGCAGGCGTTGCGCTCGATCAGCGCCAGCTCGTCCTCGGTGAGCCCACCCGCGGCGTGGGCACCGACGGCCTCGAAGACGCTCACGATGTCGAGCGCCTCCCCCTTCGACCCCCGGCCCGGGAGGATGCTGCCGCCGTACAGGAACACGCTCGGCAGGTTGAGGCGGGCGGCGGCCATGAGCATGCCGGGCAGGGACTTGTCACATCCGGCCAGGCTGACCAGGGCGTCGAACCGCTCGGCGTGCATCATCGTCTCCACCGAGTCGGCGATGACCTCCCGGCTCACCAGCGACGCCCGCATGCCCTCGTGGCCCATGGAGATGCCGTCGGACACGGCGATGGTCACGAACTCCAGGGGGAAGCCGCCGGCCGCCCGCACCCCGTCCTTGGCCCGCTTGGCCAGGCGGTCCAGGGACATGTTGCACGGGGTGACCTCGTTCCACGAGCTGGCCACGCCCACCTGGGGCTTCGACCAGTCCTCGTCGGTCATGCCGACGGCCCGGAGCATGGCCCGGGCCGGGGCCCGCTCGAATCCGTCCGTCACCTCGCGGCTGCGCAAGTCCATAGGGTCGATGGTGACACACTGGCTCGAGTGGACGTTCGTCAAAAAGTGGCGGAGGACCTCGACGCGGTCCGCCGGCGCTCCCTCGACCTGCTCGACCCCCTCGACGACGAGGGCCTGCGGCGCCAGCACTCCCCCCTCATGTCGCCCCTGGTGTGGGACCTGGCCCACGTCGGCAACTACGAGGAGCTGTGGCTGCTGCGGGAGGCGGCCGGCGGGGCGCCGATCGACGCCGCCCTCGACGACCTGTACGACGCCTTCCGCCACCCGCGCCCGAACCGGCCGGCCCTCCCCCTGCTGGGCCCGGCCGAGGCCCGCCGCTACATCGCCGAGGTGCGGGGCCGGGTGCTGGACGCCCTGGAGCAGGTGGAGCTGGACGACGACGGGCGGCCGCTGCTGGCCCGCGGGTTCGTCTACGGGATGGTCGTCCAGCACGAGCACCAGCACGACGAGACCATGCTGGCCACCCTCCAGCTCATGGACGGTCCCGGCTACCGCCCGCTGGCTCCGCCCCCGCCGGCCGGCGCCCACGTCGAGGGCGACGTTCTCATCCCGGCCGGGCCGTTCGTCATGGGCACCGACGACGAGGCGTGGGCCTACGACAACGAGCGGCCGGCCCACGTGGTGGACCTGCCGGCCTTCCGGATCGACGCCGCGCCGGTCACCAACGGCCGGTACGCCGGGTTCGTGGCCGACGGCGGCTACGACCAGCCACGGTGGTGGACCGAGGAGGGCTGGGCGTGGCGGGAAAAGGCCGGCCTGACGGCACCGGAGTTCTGGCGGGCCGAGGGCGACAGCCGGTGGTCGCGGGACCGGTTCGGCTGGCGGGAGGACCTGCCTCTGGACGAGCCCGTCCAGCACGTCTGCTGGTACGAGGCCGACGCCTACGCCCGCTGGGCCGGCAGGCGCCTGCCCACCGAGGCCGAGTGGGAGAAGGCGGCGTCGTGGTCACCCGAGGGCGTGAAGCGGCGCTTTCCGTGGGGCGACGCCGAGCTGGGCCTGGCCGATGGTCCCGCTCTCGGCCGCTCGGGCCTGGCCAACCTGGGCCAGACCCACTTCCGCCCCGCACCGGTCGGTGCCTACCCGGCCGGAGCCAGCGGCTACGGCTGCCACCAGATGATCGGCGACGTCTGGGAGTGGACGTCGTCGGACTTCGAGGCCTACCCGGGCTTCGCCAGCTTCCCGTACCGGGAGTACTCCGAGGTCTTCTTCGGCTCGGGCTACAAGGTGCTGCGGGGCGGGTCGTGGGCCACGTCGCCCCTGGCCGTGCGGAACACCTTCCGGAACTGGGACTACGCCATCCGCCGCCAGATCTTCGCCGGCTTCCGCTGCGCCCGCGACGCATGACCGGCCCGGGA